>NZ_JADJKT010000041.1:0-68460 GCF_016705895.1 Candidatus Villigracilis affinis
AACCGTTAGGCGCTGAGATGACAATGAAAATTGTAAATTGCGCCCGGGAATCCCTAAACTCAATCTCAAGAACAGGAGAAAAAATACCATGGCAAACCCTGAACATCTCGAAATACTCGAACAAGGTGTAGAGAAGTGGAATGAATGGCGACGAACAAACCCTGACACCATACCCGATTTGGGAATGGAAAACTTGAGCGACGCTGCACTGACTAATGCCAACTTGAGCGGCGCTATACTGATCAATACAAACCTGAGCGGCGCTGACCTGACCGATGCCGATCTAAGCAATGCGAACCTGGGCAGTGCCATTCTAAGCAGCGCTAACCTAACCAACGCTAACCTGGCCAATGCCAACCTGACTAAGAGCGGTGTGGGTCTGCATGGCGCTGGCTCGTATAGCGCCAACCTAAACAGTGCCGATTTGACGAATGCCAACCTAAACAGTGCCGATTTGACTGGCGTCAACCTGCCCAACGCCAACTTGAGCGGCGCCAACCTGACCGATGCCAACCTGACCGAGGCCAATCTGACCGAGGCCAATCTGACCGAGGCGAACCTGACCAATGCCAACCTGACCAATGCCAATCTGAGCAATGCCAACTTGAACACGGCCAATTTTACGAATGCTAATCTAAGTCGCGCCAACTTGACGAATGCAGACCTCGGCAGCGCCAACCTGAACAATGCCAGACTGAGCGATGCCATCCTATTAAATACCAACTTGAAGTATGTTCAATTTATAAATATCGAGGCAAATCCTGAAGTTCTTGAAGAGTTCCAAAAATTCAATTTCAACCCAGAACATCTGAAAATAATCATGAATAGTGGCGAAGTTCAGTGGGGTGAATGGCGAAAGGCCAACCCTGGAGTGCAACCGGTCCTGTGTCAGGCGAACCTGAGCGGTACCAACCTTAATGGTATCGACCTAAGTAATACAGACCTCAGTCGCGCCGACTTGAGCAATACCGACTTAAGTGGCGCCGACCTAAGTGGCGCCGACCTGAGCTATGCCAATTTGAATGGCGCCAATCTGCGCAGTGCCAACCTGAACGGCGCCGATTTGAGCCATGCCGATCTGAGTCACACTAATCTGCACGCCAACCTAAGCAATGCCAAATTAACCTTCGCTAAGTTGAGCGGCGCCGAAATGTACTATTTTTCCAACCGTGATGATGGCACCAATCATACGACAATGCAAAAAGCCGATCTGAGCAATACTGATTTGAGTCACGTTAACATGAAGGGTGTCGACCTAAGCGGCGCCGATCTAAGCGGCGCAAATCTGAGTGGCGCATATTTGAGTGGCGCCAATCTAAGCAAAGCCAAATTAACCCTCGCGAATCTGAGTGGCGCCCAGTTAACCAATTATTTACTTGTCGATTTTTACACTGATCATGAATATGGCAACATGATCACGAACCTGCGCGAGGCTGATTTGAGTGGCTCAAACCTGAGTGACGCCGATCTAAGCGGCGCGATTCTCAAAGACGCCAATTTAACCAGCGCCAACCTGAAGAACGCCAAGTTATCCGGCGCCAATCTATATAATGCCGACTTGATCAAATCAGATCTAACCGGCGCCGATCTAACTGACGTAAACCTGAGCCTGGCCGATCTGGTGGAAACCAACCTCACGGACGCTACCATTACAGGTTGCCGTATTTACGGCACTTCCGCTTGGAATGTGGCGATGAACAATACTGCCCAAAAGGATCTGGTCATCTCCAAAGAAGGCGAGCCTGTCGTCACAGTGGACAATCTGGAAGTTGGTCAATTCATTTATCTGATGTTGAACAATACGAAAATTCGTGACGTAATCAACACTATCACGTCGAAGGGTGTGCTTATTCTCGGAAGATTCGCTGACCCCCAACGTAAGGCCGTTCTGGATGGATTAAGAGACAAACTGCGCGAATTCGATCTGTTGCCGATCGTCTTCGATTTTGACCGTCCGACCGATAAAGACTACACCGAAACGGTGCAAACCCTGGCAGGAATGAGCATGTTTGTAATCGCAGATGTGACCAATCCGAAATCGACCCCATTGGAACTCGAGGCGACTGCCAAGCAATTCAAGATCCCATTCATCCCCATTATTGATATCAGCGTTGACCCTCGTCCATTTGCGATGCTGGTTGACCTGCAAAAATCTTTTCACTGGGTGCTGCCAACTCTTTCGTATGAATCAAAGGAAGACCTGTTGGACGATGAGAATCTAAAAACCTATATTATCGACCGCGCGGTTGCGAAGCGTGAGGAATTGAGAACAGCCAAAAGCCAGGAACCAGAAATTATCCTAATCCGCAAGAAAAGCGCTGTTGCTCCACCTTCGTAAGAAGATGCAAGAGATCGAGAGGTATCGTCAGCGCGAGCCACGACAAATCCAGTTCGCGCCTAACAAAGCGTGCACTGGACTTGTGGGTACGGTGCGGCTTTTTGAGCATTTTCAGCATCCCGAACATTTTTCTGCCCGTCGAGTGAATCAGCGTCCCGCCCACAAGCCAGTAACGCAAACCGTTGGGCGCACTCGATTCTTGATAATCAGAAAGTCTAATTAACTAAAAAAGGTAAAGGCTATGTCGAAGACAATATCTGCTTTCACTCTAAATCACTTGGCTCTTTCCGTTAAAGACCTTAACACATCTATTGGGTTTTATAAGGAGCTTTTTGATCTGCAAGAAATTACTAATCGCACAGAAATCGAAGGCATTAGATGGCTTTCTTTAGGCGAGGGAAAAGAATTACATTTAATTTCGGTCGTGAAAGATTCTGTCTCAATTAATAAAGCGGTACACTTTGCATTTACAACTCAAGATTTCGATGTTTTTTTTACTAAACTTCAAAATATGAAGTTAGACTATTCAGATTGGCCCGGAAACTCTGGCAAAATTAATATTCGAGCTGATGGCGTCAAACAGATATATTTCCAAGACCCTGATGGTTATTGGCTTGAAGTAAATAGTGTTGGAGATGTTCAAGATGCATAATTTTGAAAAAACAGCAGGGCACCCCATATACTTTACCATTTTGGTGAAAAGCGCCTAACAAAGCATGCGCCTGACGCTGGGGATTCTGCGGCAATCTCAGGCAGTTTTCTACGCCTTAGCATTTTTCCAGCTGGACGGCTTCGCCGTTTTCACCCATATGCAGGTAACGCAAACCGTTAGCCCGCCTTCGCATATTATCAATGAGTTACAAATTAGCAATTCACCAATATGGGATAATTAACTGATGGCCTCCAAGTTACACATCAAAGCCGTACTGCAAGCATTGTTTGTAACTTTTCTATGGTCAACATCTTGGGTGCTTGTCAAAATTGGATTAAAAGCCAGCCTACCCGCTATTACTTTCGCAGGTTTGCGTTATTTCATCGCTTTCCTTTGCTTGATTCCATTTATTCTAATTAACCCAAATCACCGAAATGTATTACGCACCTTTTCTCGTGCTACATGGGGGCAACTTGCTTTACTTGGAATTGTATTTTATACCTTGACACAAGGAGCGCAGTTTGTAAGTCTTTCTTTTTTACCTGCCGCCACCTTGAGTTTACTACTCAATTTTTCACCGATTTTTGTCGCATTATCGAACAGCTTTCTAAAAGATGAATCACCTTCAATAATTCAATGGGGCGGTATCATCTTATCGGCAGTAGGTGCAATTGTTTACTTTCTTCCGTTGAATATACCAACAGGACAAATTCCTGGTTTAATAATTGCGCTTATCGGCGTTTTGGCAAATTCAGGGTCATCCATACTAGGAAGACGAGTCAATCATCAAAGCGGCTTAACGCCAATTCTTGTTACAGCAATAAGCATGGGTATTGGCGGTTTTCTTTTATTAATTATCGGAGTAACGACTCAGGGCTCTGGCAATCTTAACCTTGTGCAATGGCTAATCGTAGGTTGGCTTGCAGTTGTAAATACAGCAGTTGCATTTACATTGTGGAATAACACCTTGAAAACACTTACCGCAGTTGAGTCGAGCATTATAAATAATACGATGTTGCCACAGATCGCAATACTAGCGTGGCTGTTCTTGGATGAGCCGCTAAACTCAAGACAAATTCTTGGAATAGTTCTTGTTGGAGTTGGCACATTAATTGTCCAACTATGGCGTCATTTGCCAGGTGTTGCAAAATCTATGGCAGTCAAGCCCGAATAAAGCGGCGGGCTAAGGCTAACACAGCGTGCACTGAACGCCGGGAACTGCCGTTTTGCGACGTGCCCGATTTACAATCATTTTCATGGCTTCGAGTTTCTCCTGCCCCAAACATTGTCCACGCCCGCCCCATCGACAGTCCACGGGCACAAAGTCGGCGGTTTACGCACTCAAAATTATGTCAGGAACCTACTTTGATAATCCAAGAGAAAGTCGAACTTGGGCGGATCATGAAAGATTGTCAATTGACCGGGCAAACGGAATCACCCATGGCAATCGTGTCAGCACTCCTGGCAGAAAATACCACAAACAGGCACCCCTCGTAGGTCACAGGCTGTGGGTTAGACTGTGT
The DNA here is from genome assembly GCF_016705895.1 of Candidatus Villigracilis affinis. Classification (NCBI taxonomy): domain Bacteria; kingdom Bacillati; phylum Chloroflexota; class Anaerolineae; order Anaerolineales; family Candidatus Villigracilaceae; genus Candidatus Villigracilis; species Candidatus Villigracilis affinis. The sequence goes on from NZ_JADJKT010000041.1 coordinate 4,514, forward strand.
AGGATCAAGAGGAGTTCCTTGATACCGTCCGTTTACGATGACAAACCACACCCTTGTTTCTCGAGGCCAGGTACTATAATCCCCATCGCCCAGCCCAATCATTTGGTTGGCTTCCTCAAAACTCATCTCTTCCGCAAATAACGGCCTGGGAACAGTGAGCCAATTTGCGCCACCTGTCGTCTCCAAAATTCTTATGCCTGCGGCTTCAGCAGCAAACTTCGTATCCACCATTGGAGCACCCGAAACATACAAAACAGGGGTCGCTACTGGCATCGGCGCATTGTACGAGATGGCTTCAGGCGTCGAGCAGCCCGCCGCCAAGACAAGTACGCTTGAAAGTAAAAATACATTTAGGAATCGCATAAAGGTCAGATGCATTCGCCGCGTCATTTGTTCCCGTGTATTCGCGCGAAAACAGGACCAGAAATTCTCAGGAACGAGCAACCCTAGAACCATCCGTGAACAAAAGGCCAACACTCCGCTTCTCCACCAGCCCCTTATACACATCCACAATCTGCGCGGCGATGTTTGCCCAGGCGTAGTCCAATGCATATTCCGCCGCATGCAGACCCATCGTTTCGCGCAGATGCGCGTCACCTAATAATCCAGATAATTTATTGCACAATGCTTCGGGGTCACTGTCGGGAATCGTGTATCCTGTCGCCCCATCCTGCACGAGATAACCGAGGCCGCCCACTTCTGAAGCAATGACGGGCGTGCCGCAGGCCATCGCCTCCAACGCCACCATCCCAAACGACTCATACAACGAAGGCATCACCAGCACCTCCGCCGCCGAGTAATAATACGGCAGCGTATCCTGCCCGCGCTTGCCGAGAAAAACCACCATGCCCCCCATGCACAGGTCGTCGCACATTTTCTGCAAGCGTGTCATTTCAGCCGACATATTTTCAGGCGTCACATCTGGCTCGCCGCCGATGATCGCCAGATGTACGGGCTGATGCGCCTCATTCAAACCCAAACAAGACATCGCCTGGATCAACGTATCCACACCCTTCAATGGCTCGATACGCCCAACGAAAAGCACCATGCGGTTATCAGGCTTCAGGCCGATATACTGCTTCGCCTCATCCGCAGGGATGGGATAAAAATGACTCGTATCCACACCGGGCGGGATGACAACCAGCTTGCGGTCATTCGCGCGGTAGAGGAATCTCAACTGGGTCAACTCAGCCAAAGTGGCGACGACGATCCGATCCGCCCGACCGAGAACCTGTCTCTCACCTTTGAGTCGGTCCTCCCCTGCGCGTTCATCCTCCGAACGCGCCACCCGATTCTTCATCTCCCCCAGCGTATGAAACATGTGGACGATCGGCGTGCCGCCCCAGGCATCACTCAACGCCTCCGCCGCCAAACCAGACATCCAATAATGGCTGTGGATGACATCGTACGTGATGCCCTTTTCCGCGGCAAACTGCTTGATACCCTCCACAAATTCAGGGATGTAATTCGCCATTTCGCTCTTGGACTTGGGTGCTTCCGGGCCCGCAGGCACATGCACCACGCGGTTACCGAACCCCAATTCATGGACAACATGCGGCACGTGCTCATCCTGCGAGCGGGTAAAAACATCCACATGGATTCCCATCCGCCCCAATTCACAGGTCAGGTCACGGACATAAACGTTCATTCCACCGGTGTCCTTGCCGCCAAGCGTGGCCAAAGGACAGGTATGATACGAAAGCATGGCAATACGAAGCATAATGATATCAATCTCCAGGGTACTGACGACATGAAACCCCGAAAACTTGCGGGTTTATCTGTAATCCTTTATAATCTCGCCGCTTCAAAATACCCTAACAGGTATCAGGCCACCATAGCTCAGCTGGTAGAGCAAACGATTCGTAATCGTTAGGTCGTGGGTTCGTATCCCACTGGTGGCTCTCAATAAATTCCTCTCCGCGACCCGCAGGGCAATAAAGCCTTACGGGTTCTCTTTTTAAAGTAGAATTGTTCAATCTGACAATATGAAAAAACACCTCAGAAAGACACCAAACCTCGCAGAAAAGACAAGCTCGCTTAACGCGCACGGAATTGTCCTCGCCACCCTCTTTACCGGGGTGATAGGGTCTGCCTTGATGGCGGTCATCAACATCAACCGCGCCGAAATGATGCCGTTAAGTGTGATGCTTTTCATCACATTGCTATTCGGGTATTTCGGCTACCTGAACGTGGCGCGCTGGCTCTCGCTCTTCACCACACTGGGGGTGATTTCAAGCCTCGTTTACAAAAATAACGGTATACGTGACCCCGCCATACTTGGGCTCGTCGTGGTTTTGATCGCAGCGGGGCTGCTGGCAGGCCGCAAAGGGACCATTATCGTTGGCACAGCCATCCTTGCCGAGGTGATTCTGTTCGGCTTTCTCGAATCACAGGGATACATCACAAATAAATTCAGCCAGTTCAACTATTTTGCAGATTATTTTTCCACAAGCCTGTGCATTGTGCTTGTCACTGTTTTTCAATGGCTGGTAATTGCCCGTCTCAATGAAAATATCAAAACCGCCGAGCAGGAAATCGCAGAGCGCGAACTTGTGGAAACACAATTGCGCGATGCCGAGAATCGCTACCGCAACCTCGTCGAGCAGATCCCCGCAGTTGTTTATATTTCCGAGCCTGGCGCGGCTGGCGTTTGGCATTACGTCAGTCCGCAGATCGAAGCGATGACAGGGTTCACACCCGAAGAATGGACAGGCAATCAAAACCTGTGGTATCGGCTCATCCATCCAGAAGATCGCGAGAAAACCGTGGAAGCTGAATCCACGGCGCTCAGCGAGGGCCACATGCCTCGCACCGAATACCGCCTGCAAACCCGCAGCGGTGCCTACATCTGGGTGCAGGATCAAAGTATGCGCTCGATGGAAAACAACGTTCTGCAGGGCTTTCTCGTGGATATTACCGCCCGCAAGATCGCGGAAGATCAACTGCAAAAACGTCTCGCGGAATTGAACGCTGTCCGCGGAGTGAGCGAGACACTTATCGCCCAAACCGACTTGAAAGAATTGATCCAACAAACAGGCGACCAGATCAGGATCACTTTTGGGGTCGATAACCTTTTCATTTCCCTGTTGAACACCACCACCAGCCAGATCCACTTCCCGTATTATGTTGAAAAGGGCCAGGAACTTCAGGCTCCCTCGCTGACATTCGGGAAAGGGATTACCTCCAGCGTGCTGTTAATGAAGAAGCCGCTCCTGATCAACGAGAACTGGAACGAAAACTCCGCCGAATACGGAATCATCTACTACGACAACCATCCCGCCAAATCATCGCTGACCGTGCCGCTGATGATCGGCGACAAAGGCATCGGTGCGATCTCCGTCCACGATATGGAGAAGGAAAACGTATTCACTGAAAATGACCTGCGCCTGCTTTCCACCATCGCCGCCAATCTCGCGGTTGCAATCGAAAATACCCGTCTGCAGGAATCGCTAAAAAGGGAATTGACCATTCAGGAAAAACTGGTCATGGAACTCGAGCAAAAGAACGCGGAACTGGAAAGATTTACATACACCGCTTCGCACGACCTCAAATCTCCGCTTATCACCATCCGCGGCTATTTGGGCTATCTTGAACGCGACGCGCGCAGCGGCAATTTCGACCGACTGCAACAGGATGTCAGCCGCATTTCGGAAGCCGCCGAAAAAATGCACAACCTGCTCAATGACTTGCTCGAACTTTCGCGCGTTGGCCGAATCATGAGCGAACCACAAACCATTCAATTCGAAGAGATCGTGAAGGAAGGCTTGAGGCGAGTGGAAGGCCAGTTGAATCAGAGACAGGCCAAAGTCCAGGTGGGAAGCGAGTTTCCGCAAATCCTCGGCGATAAGGAACGTCTCATAGAGGTCATCCAAAACCTGGTCGATAATGCCTGCAAATTCATCGGCGACCAACCCAACCCCACCATTGAGATCGGTGTGGAAAAAAGGGACGGCGAAAATATCTTTTTTGTCAAAGACAATGGCGTCGGCATTCGCAAGGAATTCCACGACAGAGTGTTTGGACTTTTCGACAAGCTCGACCCCGATAGCAGTGGCACGGGGATCGGACTGGCGCTGGTCAAGCGCATCATCGAGGTACATGGCGGGCGGATCTGGATCGACTCACATGGCTACGGCTCGGGGACAACTTTCTACTTCACCCTCTCGGAAAAACCAACCCTCTAAATGCTCTGGAAAACCCAGAGCATTTTTTTACCCTTGACAATTATAAACCTTATACTATAATACTAGTATTATAGTATAAGGTTTATAATCACTATACGCAAGGAAGTAAACATGTCGCTCAAACACGCCATCCTCGGTTTTCTGTCTTTTGCTCCATTCTCAGGCTACGATCTCAAAAAAGCCTTCGACCATTCGGTTCAGCATTTTTGGCCTGCCAACCAAAGCCAGATCTACCGCACACTGGCCGAGTTGGAGGAAGACGGTTTTGTCGAAAAAGAGATCATTGAGCGCGAAGAACGGCTCGACATGAAGATATACCATATCACCGAAACAGGCCGCGGCGAACTGCATCAATGGCTTGCCACTCCCCTGCCCGAACGCGACGGCCGCGAACCGTTTTTGATTCAAGTCTATTTCGGCAGCCAGCTCAGTGACGATGAATTACTCAAGGTGTTTCGCCACAAACTCACAAAGACTGAAGAACAACTGGCAGTATATGAATCGGTTCTTCAAATGATCCAAAGCACCCCGTCAAAGATCAACGACCCGCGCGCCATCTTCCTGAGCGTACTCACGCTGGAAGCGGGCTATGTCAACACGCAATCCATCGCAGCGTGGCTGCACTCTGCCATTGAACGCATCGAAAACAAAAACTACTCGATCAATATAGGAAACTCATGAACAAAATAATTCGCAATATCGTCATTGTCGCACTCTTCACCGTGGGCGGCGGCTGGCTGGGCATCTGGCTCAACAACATCACTGGCAACACCATGCCGCCCATGCAAAGCTTGGGAGCGCTCATCTGGCTGACAACTCCCGCCCTATCAGGTATTTTGCTGCGCGCCATCGGTGGGGACGGCTGGAAGGATTCTGGCTTCGGGTTGAATCTCATCTCAGGCTGGAAGTGGTACCTTATCGGAATCCTGGTCTATCCGCTCGCGGCTCTTTTGACCTTTGGCCTGGGTGCCCTTCTCGGCATCGTCAGCGCCGACGGTTTTGCCGCGCAGGGCTTCGGCGCGTATCTTTCTGTGGCAGGCACAATGTTCGTCGGTTCGTTGATGAAAAACATCTTTGAAGAATTCGCCTGGCGCGGCTACCTCACCCCACGATTGGAAGCGGCAAAAATCCACCCGCTGATGAATCACTTCATCGTCAGCCTGCTATGGATGACCTGGCATTTGCCGTATTACTATTACTACCTCGACCGCGCCCTTCTGGAAAGCGCCCTCACGACAAGCATCCCTGTTTTTCTCATCACTGGCTATATTGTTATGTTCCCCACATCCATTTTGTTTGGCGAACTCAGGCTGTTGAGCAAATCGGTGTGGCCTGTCTTCATTCTGCATAACATCATCAACGCCCTGAGCATGCCGCTGCTCATGAATGGCTTTATCAAGGTCAATGGTCCACTGGGGTTTGTTTTCACTCCTACAAATGAAGGCATTATCACATCCATTTTGTTGGGTGTGGCAGGGTGGATGCTGTACCAGTATCGAATGAAGAAGGAAGCCAGCGAAAAAATATCGGTATAATTGCGCCTCATCAAATCCAAAATTGACGGAGGAATCCATGCAGTTACCCGCAAATTTCATTCTTTTGCTGCTTCTCGGAGGCGGCTACTTGATCGCTGTGCAGCCATTCACAGGCTCACTATGGGTCGGCATTGCATGCATTGTCGCAGGGTTTTATTTTAGCTGGCGAAAACGCAACGACATCAAGGCCAAAAGGGAACAGTTCAAGAAAGACCAGGAAAATCTTCGCTAAGCCATGCAAGTGTCAACAAAAAGCATCCCCGAAAGATTATTTCGGGGATGATTTTTGTTGCATTCGTTTATTCAATTCCATCGAAAATGTGATCGAGCACATCCTCACTCACATCGAAGACTGAGCCGTTTTCGGGAATGGCTTCTTCCATCATCCACTTCGGCAGGCGGTCATCTTCTTTGGTAAAGCCAGCCCGCTTGTTGAACTCACGCTCCAGTTTAATGGTCTCTTTGCCAAGCGCCTGCAAGATGTTGTCGGGCAGGTCGTCCCAGCCATAACGCGCCTTGAGCAGGCGCTTCACCACGCCATCGGGGGTGGCGGCATAACCGAAACCAGCGAAAATACAGGCACCGAGGGTATCATAGCCCGCCATGTTCAACTGGGCGTTGAGCGAAGCTTCTTTTTGCTGGGTCGGGTCAAGATGATTAACTTTGGCTCGGATGGTCAATCCGCAGGTGTGGTCGGCGCCTTGGGGCGTGGTTGCGTAGGTAACACCCGTGCCTTTGATGGAGCGCGGCTCATACGCCGACATGGCCTGTCCCTTCACGGCAGGGACACGCTCAATGTTGTATTTCTTTCCAACCGTCACCGCGCCATCGCCCAGAATGCGTCCAAGTTCAGTTCCAGCGCGCATTTCGTCGATCAACTTTTGGGCGTCTTCCTCACTGCCCCAACGCATGAGGCCTGCTTCGGCAGCAACCCCCAGCGCACCACCGACCTCGATCGAATCAAGCCCAAGGTCATTGACATGCCAGTTCATGCGGCCAATGGCGTCGAGAGAGTCAATATCGAGGTTGGTACCCATCAGGCCAATGGTTTCATATTCCAAAGGTGAGACGATGATCTTGCCATCTTCCCCGCCAAAGACATTCGAGCATTTAATAGTGCAGCCCGCCATGCAGGCATGCGCAGGGTCAGACGGTTTTCCGCGGGTCAGCGTGAACTCGCGCAAGGTCTCGCCGCTTATGGCTTCCACATTGTCAAATGTGCCGCGCGAAAAATTATGCGCGGGAATGGCCGCAAAGCTCTGCGTCATCTGAGCCATAGCCGCCGTGCCATAGTCACGATACGTAACCGACTGCGGATGATTCATCACAGACTGGGTGTAATCCTTCTGTGCGACTTTGAACGCTTCAGGATCCGCGATGGCAGGTTTCTGCCCACCAGCATGATCGAACACGATGGCCTTGAGCCCCTTCGAACCCATCACCGCGCCGAGTCCACCCCGGGCTGCAATACGTGAAGGGATTCTATCCTTGTCGAGATTCTGGATTCCCGCAGACTTCATACGCATCTCGCCGCCAGGCCCGATCATGGAAATGGCGACCTTATCACCATATTTTTCCAGCAGTTTTGGCGCAGTGGCATATACACCCAGCCCGGCGAGGTCGTCGGCGCGTTCCCATTTTGCACCATTCATTGAAAGATACAGCACCCAGTAGCCATCTTCATTTGGCATATCTTCGATGATCAAGGCGTGCATTCCCATAAAAGCCATGTGATAGCCCGTGCGCCCACCCGCGTTGGCTTCCTTGATGCCGCCCGTCAGCGGGGATTTACCACCCACTGAAAGGCGATCTGTGGAAGAAAGCATGTGCCCAACTAAAAGTCCGGGCGTAAAGATCAGCTTGTTTTCTGCACCAAGCGGATCACATTTTGCATCCACCTCATCCACGAGGACACGCGCGATCAGACCGCGTCCGCCCAGTCGCTGCCAATTTTCGGGGACAGGCTCACGCTTGAGTTCCTGCGTTCGGGTGTTCACCCGCCAAATTTGAGATTTGTATTCAGCCATTTTTCACTCCTGTGAACAGGATTATATTCACATCTATTTTCAAAAAGTTTGCAAAAACTGGAAATCAAGATTTAAGTGCTCCAACTCCTAACGATCAATTCCCAAATAACGAAGTTACCGCTTCCCTGAAAACCCTCGTATGATAATCCACATCGGCTTGTGTGGTCTCAGGCGAGATCAAAGCCATATTGTGGAAAGGCGTCATGAGAATGCCGCGATTTAGGGCGTAGAGATGCATGTAACGGTCAAGTTCGGGGTCAATGGCCGCATGCGCTTCCCCGCCATTCTTCGGCGGGTTGGGACGGAACCAATATTCGGAACGGTTGCCCAATTGTTTAACGATCCAGGGAAGTTGGAACTCTTTGATGACCGATTGAACGCCTTCAGTGAACTGCTCCTGAAGTGAGGTTGCCTTTGCGTAGAAATCCTCGGTCAAGACATTTTGCAGCGTGGCTTTCATCGCCGCAATGGACAGGGCGTTGCCCGCCAATGTGCCGCCGATGCCGCCCACATCAGCATCGTCCATGGCGAGTTTGGCGGCGAAGGCTTGGGAGACTTCTTCAGTAAAGCCATAAATCGCGGCGGGCACTCCTCCAGCAAGGGGTTTGCCGAGGGTCAAGAAATCAGGCTCGAGGGAGTAAGAAGCGGTGTATCCGCCTGGTCCAGCGCAGATCGTGTGAGTCTCATCGATGATGAGGTAAGTGCCATATTTGCGGGTAATGTCGCGCAAGGCTTTATGATAGCCAGGATCCGGATGAATGATTCCGATGTTGGTCATCGCAGGCTCAGCGAGGACGACCGCCACATCGCGGGCGGAAAGCGCAGTCTCAAGCGCGGCAATGTCGTTGAATTCAATAACCTTGCTGGTCTCGCGCGGATCAATCTGTGGACCCATGTTGTTGGGACGTGACATCGGCGTCCCTTCTTCATCAAGCGTAATAAAAGTCTCATCCACGGAACCGTGATAGCAATAATTGAAAACCAGAACTTTGGAACGCCCCGTGATAAGGCGCGCCATACGCAACGCAAATCGATTTGCATCGGTGGCCGTGAGAGCAAATTGCCAGTATGGAAGTTTGAAACGGCGCTGAAGTTCCTCACCGACCCAGATGACATCTTCATACGGGAGCATGAGCGTAATGCCTTTTTGAATTTGCTCAGTAATGGCTTTGATGGTTGCCTCAGGGCCATGGCCTGTCATTGCGCCCGTATCGCCGAGACAGAAATCGATGTAGTCGTTGCCATCCACATCGGTGAAGTGGGCGCCTTTGGCTTCTTTGACAAAGACAGGAAAGGAACCCGCCCAACGGATCATCCACAACATCGGCACGCCACCATGCAGCGACTTGCGCGCACGCTGGTAAAGTTCGTAGGATTTTGGATGGTTCTTATGAAAGAGTTCCTCCTCTTGTTTGAGGAGGGATTCAAGTTTGGAACGGTCAAGTGATTTTGTCATTTTATGTCCATTGCAAATAAGTTTTTAGGATTGTCAATATCTTGAATCAACTTTATATTTCATTGTACGCGGGGCTTCAAGCGAATACCCACACCTTCTACCGAGGAAAACATGGAAAACACAGCTACTGGAACTTTGCTCGACACGCTCAATCAAGACAAGCGCTTTCGGATATATGCGTATCACACGGTTTGCTTCGGCGGCCTGCCATCCTGCCTGCGCTTTTCCGTATTCACAGACCGCACCCGAACACTTGTGGATGAGATCATTACCTGCCTTGACCTCGAACGCTTTTCATTCGAAACGATCTTCAAAAACTGGTCCACCGAGGATTTCAAAAACGCGCTGCCTACCGATGATTATCCCTATGAATACGTTTTCAAAAGCGAAAGCGGACAAATGCTCGTTCATCTCAACGCCCGTGAAGGTTTCATCACCGTTGATTTTTACTACAACGTGAATCGCGCCGACTGCGAACAATGGATCCTCAAAACGAACCAAAACCTGCGTGCGAAGTTCAGCCCGGCGAAACAGCCGAAATTCAAGGTGCTTATGCAACAGGAGGGCATGTTCGGCACAGAGGACGTCAATACCAATGATTTCGAAGCCATCAATCTCACCGAGTATTACAACGACGACTTTATGGAGATCGACGCGACTATTTCAGATTTCATGACCAAAAAAGAATCGGGCATCATCCTTCTGCACGGCGAGCCTGGCACAGGAAAAACCACCTACATCAAGAACCTGATTTCCAGATTCCATGACAAGAACTTCATCTTCGTTCAGAACGATTTCGTCCGCGACCTGTTGAAGCCGTCGTTCGTATCCTTTCTTTTGCAAAATAAAAATGCAGCTTTGATCATCGAGGATGCCGAGAAGGTCGTCGTTTCCCGCGATAATGTCTCGGAGGATTCAGTCGTCTCGACCATCCTGCAACTGACGGACGGCCTGTTCAGCGATTTTCTCAACATCAAGATCATCTGCACCTTCAACACAGACATCGAACGCATTGACAAGGCGCTGCTTCGAAAAGGCAGGATGGTCGCAAAATACAATTTCACGGCCCTCTCGGCTGAAAAGACCGCCGCACTGGCGAAAAAGCTCGGTCACGCTGAAGTAAAAGGCAGCCTTACCCTGGCAGATATTTTCGAGTTCGACAAACGCGATTTTAAAGATCAATCAAAGAAAGTGATCGGATTCGTTTAGTTTTGCAGTTCAATATTCTGATCGTTACAAGGAGACAAGTGGTATGCACTTGTCTCATTTCTGTTTTCTACGCTGATTCCTTCAACGCCTCACCAAAAATATTCAATCCATCATTGATCTGTTCGGACGTGACATTCAACGGCGGGATCCAACGCAAGGTGTTGTCGTAGGTCCCGCAGGAGAGAAGGAGCATGCCTTTTTCCTCAGCCTTGTGAACGATCTCCTTGACGAGCTGCTTGGCTTTGGCCTGACTTCCATCAATGATGAATTCAGTTCCGACCATGAGTCCCTTGCCGCGCACATCGCCGATTTGCGGATATTCCTCCTGCAATTTGCGTAAGCCCGTCATCAATTGGATACCTTTATCTGTGGCATTCTCCAGCATCTTTTCGTCTCTCATCGCGCGGATAGTTGCCACACCTGCCGCACAAGCGACTGCGTTCCCGCCATATGTTCCGCCAATCGAACCGACATCGAGCTTCTTCATAATGTCTGTGCGGCTGAACACAGCAGAAAGCGGCATACCTGAGGCAATGCCTTTCGCGGCGGTGATGATATCTGGCACGACGCCGAAATGTTCGAGAGCAAACCATTTGCCCGTGCGCCCAAAGCCTGACTGCACTTCATCGAAGATGAGCATAATGCCGTGCTTATCGCAGATCTCGCGCAGACCTTTCATGAACGAAGTCGGCGGGACGATATAACCACCCTCCCCCATCACGGATTCGATCAGGATGGCAGCGGTGTCTTTCGGTGCAGTTTGTGAAGCGAGGAGATATTCAAGCTGTTCCAACGCATACGCGGAGGCTTGCTCTTCGGTCATGTTCATGTGGAAAGCGTACGGGAACGGCGAGACGTAAATCCCCGCAGGCAATGGGCCAAAGCCCGTGCGATAACCGATCTTGGATGTGGTCAATGCCATCGTCTGAGCAGTGCGTCCGTGGAAGGAGCCGTTGAAGACGATGATATTTTGTCTGCCTGTTGCAGCACGTGCGATCTTGACCGCATTCTCCAATGCTTCCGCGCCAGAGTTAGCGAAGTAAAAAGAGTCAATCGAAGGCGGAACAATTTTTCGGAGTTCTTCGATCAATTGCAGCATCGGCTTATGGACAACGATATTGGCCTGCGCGTGCAGGAACAACCCAGCCTGCTCGCGGATGGCTTCCACAACCTTCGGGTGGCAGTGACCTGTGTTCGTCACGCCGATTCCGCTGGTGAAGTCCAGCAGTTTTTTGCCATCGTCGGTGTAGATGTAAGCGCCTTCGGCACGGTCGGCTACAAAATTAAAAATGCGACTCCAGGCGGGAGTCATGTGAGAGAAATTATCTTGATAGAGTTGGTTCATGATTTTCCTTGAAAATAGTAGACCACAAAGGAGCACGAAGTACCAAAGGGGAAGACTTGGAATCTTGCCCTCTTTTCCTTCGTGTCCAAATTACTTTGTCTTTTGCATATTATTTATGCGGGCAAATATTCCGCAGCCCATTCAACGTCATGCTTCTTCAACGTCTCAGGGGTGGGAACGCCGTCATTCGTCCAGCCTGCCAGCTTGTAGTAATGATCGATGGCAGAATCAACTTCCTCGTGAGTCAGAGCGAAGCCCGCTGTCGGGCCGGTACCAGCCAATTGCTTGAAAAATTTCTTTGGCAGTTTATCCGCATTGCGGGTCAATCCCTCGCGGGCATTGAACACACGGAAGAGATCCAAACGGCGGCGGCCAACTTCCATCAATTCTTCAACGGTCATATCCCAGCCAGTGACGGAGCTGACCATGTGCGCGGTGTCCTTGCCATCGTAGAGAGTCCATGTGGGGCCGTAGACGAATTGGCAGAGTTCGGCGGAGTCGAGCATGGAGTAGAAGACTTCGGTCTCATACGCAAAGCGGACTTTTTCTTCGGTGAGGCTGTACGCGGGTTGCGGCGAGCCAAGTCCAATTTGCTTGAGGCGGTCGAGGTTGAAATCGCCAACGCCTTCTTCGTAATATGGGTCGTGCTCGCTGGACTGATGATCTGCGCCGAAAGGATTGACGGCATAGATGAGCGCGAGCGTGCGCTTGGCCTGCGGCATGTGCGCGGGAGCCTCAGCGCCTTTGACGGTGATGAGGAATTCATCGGAGTTCTTGCCCCAAACTTTGGAGGCGCGTTCAGAACCCAAGCCGAGGGTCTTGCCAAATTCGCCTTCGCCCTTCACCATCATATACAAAGCCTGGATCATGGCATCGGCATTTCCAAATTTCAGATCAAGTCCGCCAGTTTGTTCTTTGGTGATGACACCCTTTTCGTAACATTCCATCGCGAAGGCAATCGTTGCGCCAGCGGCAATGGAATCAACTGCGTATTCGTTGCAAACCTGATTGGCAAGTGAAACCGCCGCGAGATCGTCAACACCGCAGTAGGAACCGAAAGTTCCAAGGGTTTCGTATTCAGGGCCGCCGTAGCGCGGATCAACATGATACGGGCCGTCTTTGATTTCCACCACGCGTTTGCATTTGACAACGCAGGCGTAGCAGGTATCGCGTTCCTTCAAAATGGTCTCAGCCATTTTCTCGCCGCTGATCGGTTCACAGCCTTCAAATTGAGCTTCGTTATAGTTGCGGGTCGGCAAGGTGCCGATGGTGTTGTTGAACAAAACAACCACGGCCGTACCAAACTTGGCGAGGCCGTCCATATCACCATTTTCAGGAAGCGCCTTCGGGCCAACGCGGTTCAAAGCAGTCAACGCCTTCGCATCAGCAAGCTGAACCTTCTTGGTGCCGCGCACCACAACCGCCTTCAAATTCTTGGAAGCCATCACAAGGCCCATGCCCGTGCGTCCATTGTGGCGGTTGGACATGGAACACAGCGACGAGAACAGCACGCCGTTTTCCGCGCCAATGCCGTGCTGCAAAATTTCAGCCTTCGGGTCAACTTCCTTGTGGATGATGTCGTCCACTTCCCCCGTCAACTTGCCCATCAAATGCGCCGCGTCGCGCAATTCAAATTTTCCATCAATGATCGAAAGATAAACAGGCTTCGCAGATTTCCCCTTGATCACGATCCCATCAAAGCCAGCGAACTTCAACTCGGCGGGGAAAAATCCACCGCTCTGCGAATCACCAATACCGCCGCTGATCGGCGACTTCGCATTCGCATTCAAACGGCTCTGCCCCGAAATCGCCGCGCCCGTCGTCACGCCTGTGAACAATGTCAACACATTATCAGGGCCGATCGGGTCAGCGCCCTTTGGCATATCACGCAAAATATAGTGCATCCCCATCGCACTGCCGCCAAGATACTTTCGGTAAAAAGCCTCTTTGGGTTCCTCTACTTCAAGCGTACCTTTAGTCAGGTCAACGTGCAAAATCTTTCCGTTATAACCGTTGGGCATGGGTTCCTCCGTGTGAGTATTGGTGTTCCGCGTAGAGATTATAAGCGCATTCTGAATGGCCAGCATTTTATTTGTTCGATTATACCGAAGGTTCACAACGGAATTTTCCGAAAGCGACAGACTCTCAAAATAAAGTTTTTTCTTACACGACTAGCACCGATTCATTCCTAACTGGAAGCTGATTCAGCCTCGAGAGGCAGTTTCCATCGAGAAGTTGTTCTCAAATCCAAAACTAGATTTCGATATTCACTTCTCCAGCAACCAAGCCTTGGCATCATCCTGTGGTACCTTACAAAAGCATCGGTTGACTACCTCAAAGCCTTGAATTTTCTCACAAAACCCGCCACCAACGGGCCGTTTAAATCTCCCATTTCATGGAGCCTGCGGAACCATGAACGCGCAGATCCTGGGATAATCCAAGAAATAGATTACAACCATTTACACCCAACGCCCAAATCGAGGTTAATGTGACGCCATCCCATCATCAACATATAGCCTGTAAATCGACGCATGTTTGCCCCCAATCAAAATGACCTGACAGGAGCCAATTGTAACAAAAAGGGGCCAAACAAGTGAAAATATCCACGCCAACCTGGCGTGGAGCGGGGGGCATAAACCCACCCCCCCCCCCCCCCCCCCCCCCCCCGCCGGGCGCCGCCGGGGGCGCGGCCGGGCCCCGGGGCGGGGGGGGGGGGGGGGGGGGGCCCAGGCGGGCCGCCCCCCCCCGCCCCGGGGGCCGGCGCCCCGGCCGCCCCCCCCCCCCCCCCGGGCGGGGGGGGGGGGGGGGGGGGGGGCGGGGGGGGGGGGGGGGGGGCGTTCCAAATGCGGCATGGTGAAACGCAGCTTCCACATGGCAAAGAATTCCGCCATCAACACCAGCATATTGAGGAACACATCAATGACCACCAACGCGGCAAATGCTGAAAGCGAAAAGATGGAATAGATCAATCCGCAGAACAAGATCGCCACCCACGGCGTGCCATATTTCGGGTGGACTTTGACCATGAACTTCGGCATCATCCCATCCGCAGCCATCGCGAAAGGCACGCGCGTTCCGCCGAGTCCATTGCCGATGAACAAGCCGATCATGCTCAACACTGCCGAGAATGTGACCAAACCACCCATCACAAGAGCAAGCGTCCCGTTGGTTTGACCCGTCAATTTATCCGAAACTGCATGAGCAATATCAGGGAATTCCCATCCCACCGAGCTGGACGTATCCACGCCCCAGGATTGCGCCTGCTCATGCGGAACTCCATATTCATCAAGAACAGGGCCAATGCCTTCGCCGCTTTCGTACTCTTCAATGCCCCACATTTGATAACGACCATCTTCACCCGCGCCGCCATACAAACCAGCTAATGTCGGCAGAGCATACGTCGCAATGGCCGCAACCAATACCAACACCATCGCCAATGGATACGTCTTCTTTGGGTTGACGATCTCATCACCAGCCGCGGCGGGCAATTCCCAGCCCATGAAATTCCACATGGCAACGAAGATACCCGTACTCAACGCGCCAATGGTATTGCTGAAATTAACTTCCGCGCCGCCAGGCAGGAATGGCAATTGAACCGTCGTCCCGCCCTTCATCCACGCCATGAAACCGATAATCGTCAACGCGATCAACGGCAGCAGCATGATGACGCCCAGCCAGTTGGTCAGCAAGCCAGAAAAACGCGCGCCGCGAACATTCAATGCAGAGACCAGCCAAATGAGAGTGACAGCAACGAGGAAGGAAAGCCAGGTGCTATCCACGAACACGCCGCCGATCGTTGCACCTTCGCGCAATGCAGGGATGAAGTATCCAAGATAATAAGCGGCAAGCACGGGGTAAATGGAAACGTCCACCCATGAAACCACCCAGTTCATCCAGCCGCCCATGTAGCCTACGAAGGGGCCAAAAGCAACCTTGAGCCAGTGGTAATATCCACCCTCCACAGGCATCATGGACTGCATCTCACGCACCATCAACATATTTGGAATACTGAAGAACAAAGGAGTTAATACAAAAAGAAGCAATGCCAAGCCCGGCCCCGACCAACCCACCATCGGTTCTGCACCAAACGCACCACCGCATACTGTGAAATAAATCAAACCAAAAAGCGGCAACAACGTCAGTTCGCGCTTTAGCTTTTTAGTCTCAGCGCTGATAACATTCTCTTCCTTTGATTTCTTTGTCATTTTGCCCTCCGAAAATTTTTCCATCAGCAAGCTAATGGACTCCAGATTACAAAAAAAATAGTGGACAAACGCTCTTCCGTTTGTCCACTTAATCTTCTTTACGCGGCCATTTCCTTCATCCCGTACGGGAAGCCGTAATCTTCCATTTTTTCCATGAATGGATCAGGCGGGAAAGCCTCTGGGCCAAGAACGCCCACGCCTGTCCAAACACCATGCTCGATCAAATCCATGGCGATGACTGCGCTGAAAGCAGTCTGTGCGACCACAGCCTGACAGCCCCACGCATCCATGCAGGCTTTATTATCGGCCACCTGATAAAGATAGACCTGGCGCGGTTTGCCGTCTTTGGTGCCTTTGATCCATGTGCCTGCGCATGTCTTGCCAGACATTTTTTCGCCAAGGTGAGCAGGGTCAGGCAAACAGGCAGCAACCACGTCACGCGGCGCGACTTGCATACCTTTGACGGTGATCTTCTCTTTGTTATCAAGGCCGAGCATGTGCAAGGTCTTGAGCACACCGATGAACTGGTCACCGAGGCCGTATTTGAAGGTGGCGCGTTTGGTCTTTACCCAGCGCGGCATGAGCAGCACTTCTTCATGCTCCACATTGACAACTTCCACGGGGCCGATCTCTGGGAAGTCAAAGACTTCGGGTTCAGAGAATGGCGCAGTGGTGAACCAGCCTTTGCCTTCCTCCCAAATGACTGGAGGATTGAGACATTCTTCAATCGTTGTCCAGATCGAGAAGTTGGGAGCAAATTCATAGCCTTCGATTGCAATATTGGCGCCGTCACGGATGCCAAGCTCTTCAATTTCGTCAAAGAGATGATCTTGAGCATAGCGGGCAAACACATCTGCCATACCGGGTTCCACGCCGAAGCCTACCATGGCGAGCAAGCCCTTCTTCTCCCAGTCTTTTGCCTTGTCAAATTGATAATCACCCAATTTGATGCCAGGTTTATTGAACGGATCGGTCGGATGCGGTTCGGACAGGGTCATGGCCATGTCCATATATTTTGCACCAACATTGTAGGCGGCATCGAAGATCTGCTTGTTGAAGATCGGGTCGACGGAATTCATGATCAGATCCACGCTGTATTTTTTGGCGAGGTCTTCGATCATTGTTTGATTACTGGCGTCGATGAATTCAACAGGGAAGCGTTCGGTATTCCCCATTTTCTTCTGTACTTCCTCGGCGCGTTTGACGTTGTAATCAGCCAGCACCATTTGTTCCATCCAGGCACGCGGCTTTGCGATTGCGGCAATCGCCTCACCCACCCCGCCAACACCAACAAGTAATACTTTCATGATCTGTGCTCCATTTAGTTTTATAACTCGCGAATACGCGAGTTAGGATGACAGTTTGGATTTATAAATAGCCCCACCATATATACTTTGGTAAAGGTTTCCCCAATCATACGAACTGCTTTCAAAAACGCTTTCATTTTCCCTTTCAAGAGGCTCCGCCGTCGTTCATTTTACGGGGCGGACAAAGTTTTATTCCGCCGCACCCGGACCGAGGTCCGGTGTGCAGCGTGAATTTCCTAAAAATAAATTTCCTTCATGATTTTCAAATGGATGAATGATTCAGTCTCACGGATCCCATCCACCTGGGCCAGCTTTTCGGTAAGGAACTTGAGCAAGTCTTCGTGATCACGGCAAAAGACTTCACATACAATGTCGTATCTGCCGCTGACTACCACGAGATAGACGACCTCATCAAGTTTGGATATCTCCTCAGCGACCTGTAGCATTTTATGGCCGTCGGTATGGATGCCGATGAGTGCCATGGTGCGAATGCCCATCATGAGGGGATTTGTGACCGCCACCACTTTGAGATAACCAAGCTCGACAAGTCGGTTATATCTCTGGCGAATCATGCCCGGCGAGACGTTGAGTTTCTCGGCGATCTGGGCGAAGGCTTCCCTGCCATCTTTCCGCATGGCATCGATAATGTATTGATCTATATTGTCGAGACGACTGGAAGGGGTATTACCGATTACGCTCTCCATTGGTTTATTTTATTCCTTTTTTGCACAAAAGTCAATGAATTTATAACTATTGATTATAAAATCATTGTTTTCAGTAACGCTTACGACCTCAGTTTCTGACTACACGAAGGTCTAGGCGTTCCACTGCTTCCAACAATAAAAAATAACCTCAATGGGTGCTTACCCATTGAGGTTATTGTACTTCAAGGCAAGTACTGACGTACGCCTGTTATTTTATTGTCCACCTTTTACTTCGACCCAGATATCATCGAACAACGGAGTTGCATCGCCAACATCTTCGATGCCGTGTCCATTCGCTACAGCCTCGGCGGGCGGGTTTGTGATCGGGGAATCGGCGTAGGCTTTGTAAACATCAGGCTGATTGGCCTTGGCGTATTCCAGCGCGGCTTTGTTGGGGTTGGTGTACTGGAAATCACGGATGGTCAGCCAGAAGACATCACCTTGCATGGTGTAGTTCAACCAGGCATAGATCGCATCAGTGTGCGATGCACCAACGGGGATAGCCCAGTTATCCTGCCAGAGGATCGGGCCTTCGGTCGGGTAGACGTACTGGATATCGGGGTTTTCCTGGTTAGCGATGAAGGCTTCACCAGTCCAGGTCATGCCGAGATCGACATCGCCAGCGATCAAAGCGGTCTTGGGGCTGTCACTATCGAACACTTTGATGTTCGGGACGAGTTCGGCCAGTTTCGCTTTCGCCTCTTCCAGTTGGGCAGGATCGGTCGTGTTAACATCGTAGCCAAGCGTCAGAAGTGTGAGACCGATCACGGCGCGGGAATCATCCAGGAAGATCATGCGGCCTGCATATTCGGGCTTCCAGAGGTCTGCCCATGAGGTGGGAATGTTTTCGACGGTGGCAGTGTTCACCACGATCGAATCAGTGCCGCCCAAATAAGGCAGGGTGTACTTGTTGCCCGGGTCGAAGGATTGATCCATCCAGCCCGAATCGAAGTTGCCGATATTGGGCAGTTTGGAGTGATCCAGTTCCTGCAAAAGCTGCTGACGGATCATCAGGCCGATGATGTAGTCGGTGGGTTGAACAAGGTCATACGAAGAGCCGCCAGCGGAAATCTTGGCATACATTTCCTCGTTGCTGGAATACTCGTCGCGGTTCAACTTGATGCCGTAGACCAGCTCGAAACAATCAAGCATGTCTTGCGGGAAATACTCGGTCCATACAAAGATGTTCAATTCTGTAGAGGTGACTTCCATACGCGGGCTCGGCTCAGGGCATTCAAAGCCGGTCGAAGTCACTTTTGGCCCTTCCGATTCAGTATCGGAAGCTGGAGCGGCAGAACCGCCGCCACAGGCGGTCAATACCATGCTTGCTATTACCAACACCCCTAATAATCCATACAGGTTCTTTTTATTCATCTCTTCCTCCTTAGAAGTATTGAATCGTTTGGCACAACGCCTTTTCGGGCGTGAAATACCCTAAACAAATTACGAATGCTGTTTCGAATCACGACTTTGAAGTATCTGCAAAAGTAGTACAGCAGTGAATACAACCAAGATCCATACCGTTGAAAGTGCATTAACCTGCGGGGTGATAATCCTTCTCAAAAGACCATATACGTAGATCGGCAGGGTGGTGGAACCCGGGCCGTTTGTAAAGAAGGTAATTACGAAATCATCCAGCGAAAGCGTGAAGGCGAGCAAGGCACCTGAGAGAACGCCAGGCAGAATCATGGGGAAAGTCACGCGGCGGAAGGTGGTCCATTCGTTGGCGCCAAGATCCATGGCAGCTTCCTCGAAGGATTTATCAAAACCTTGTAAACGAGCCTGAACCACCAACGTAACAAAGGGTACCATAAAAGCAATGTGACTCACCGTCACAGTCACAATGCCAAGCGACAATCTTGCATCGCCTTGCAGGCTAAAGGCTTCATTTGCCCAGCCAAAGAACTGACTGAACAAGGTAAGAATGCCAATGCCCATCACGATCTCTGGGATGACGATCGGGATATAGAGCGACAACTGCGAAAAAGGCTTCATCTTGAAATTGTAGCGTTGAAGCGCAAGCGCCGCCATTGTGCCGATGATGGTGGCAATGATGGTGGCAGTGAAAGCGATGGTCAGGGTGTTGCCCGCAGCCTCTGCCACATCGTCATTATTCGCAAGGTCGCAGTACCAGTGAAACGGTCCGCAGGGACTCGCTTTCACGAGACTGCCGTCCATTTCAATGCGGTCACTGAAGGCGGGGATGAAACCTTCGAAGGTCACATTCGTCCGCGAAGCATTGAAAGAATACAGGATCAGGATAATGATCGGCGCGTACAAAAAGGTGTACACAAAGATCGCCGCAGCGATCACGAAAGGAGAACGGCGAAAGGGGTTCATCCCGCACCCTCCATTTCAAATAAGATTGTAGTTTGCGGGATTATCATGCGGCCACGATCTCCTCTCCAAATCCAAATTTACGAGTGTAGAAGTAGGTAACGATCAGGGTCAGCACCATTAAAATAAGCGAAGCGGCTGAACCAAATGTCGGGTCGCGTGCATCGAGGAACTGACGCTGGATCAGATTACCAACGAGGATCACCTGTCGTCCGCCAAGGATATCGGAAACGATAAATGTTCCCATCACGGGGATGAACACAAGGATCGTCCCAGCCACCACGCCAGGCATGGAAAGGGGCAATGTCACTCGCAAAAACGTCTTGACGGCATTTGCACCCAGATCCGCAGCAGCTTCGTAAAGTGAGTTATCGATCTTTTCGAGCGAAGTATAGATCGGCAGGATCATGAACGGCAGGAATTCGTAAACCATCCCCACCAACACGGCGCCCGGGGTGTACAACATCTCAAGCGGTGTGAATGGGATATTCAACAAATTCATCACCCAGCCAATAATGATATTGATTGCACCCTCCTTGCGTAACAGCATCATCCATGCATAAACGCGGATAACGAAATTGGTCCACAGAGGGATCAAAACCATGAACAGATACATATTCCGTTGTTTGGGATGGGCACGTGCAATAAAGTAAGCAAGCGGATAAGCCAGCGTGATCACAAAGAACGTCGTATTAAACGCCAGTGACATTGAGCGGCCCAGAATGCCCACATATAACGGGTCAAAACAAGCGGTCTGGCCATCAGGGCAGTCTGTGCTATAGCCTGACAAACGGATGTAATTATCCAATGTAAATGTGTAAATCACATCGCCATCGGGGCTGCGTTTACCGAAACTTACGATCAAGGTGAGGATCAACGGAATGATCAACAGCACAAACAACCAAACCGTTGTGGGAAGCGCCAAAAGCGTACCCTGTGCAGATTTACTTTCACGAAGTCGCTGAAGCATGGCTAATCCTTCTTCAGTAAAAGTGTATTTTCAGGCATGAGCATCAACCACACTTCCTGGCCCACCGAGTAGAACGATTTGGGGTCAAGCCGTGAAATACGATTTTGCTCCAACACCTTCAACTTCACACCATGTGCTTCCACATAAATGTGCGTGTCCGCGCCAATATATACTGTATTAGTCACTTTCGCGTGGAATATATTCTGATTGATCGCATTTTTCTCGGTGATGCGGACCTTCTCAGGACGGATGCTAACATAAACTTCCTCGCCTTTGACAAGCCCATCAGACACCGGCATGCCGGTCAACTCGGCATTCAAGCCGGGGATGAAAACCGTCGCTTCATCCTTTGAGATGGTCCTGATCTTGCCTTCGAGGAAATTCGACTCCCCGATAAAGTCTGCCACAAATTTATTCGCGGGGCGTTCGTACACTTCCACCGGCGACCCCATCTGTTGCACCTTCCCCTTGCTCATCACCGCGATACGATCAGACATGGTCAGGGCTTCCTCCTGATCGTGCGTGACGTAGATGAAGGTAATTCCAAGCTGTTGCTGCAGCGCCTTCAATTCAAGCTGCATTTCCTTGCGCAGTTTCAAATCCAGCGCGCCGAGAGGCTCATCGAGCAGGAGAACATCCGGTGTCTTGACCAGCGCACGGGCAAGAGCGACGCGCTGCTGTTGTCCGCCGGAAAGCTGCTTGGGCTTACGGCGATCCATCCCGGTTAACTGGACCATATCCAACGCGCGTCCGACGCGTTTTTTTATCTCTTCTTCTTTTGCACCTTCCATTTCCAAGCCGAAAGCGACGTTTTGATAAATGGTCATGTGTTGGAATAAGGCGTAACTTTGAAACACTGTATTGACTTTGCGCTGAAAAGGCGGCGTGTGCCCCATCGGTTTCCCCTCAATAAATACCTCACCTTCGGTAGGCCACTCAAACCCGGCGATCATTCGCAGGGATGTGGTCTTACCGCACCCGGAAGAGCCAAGCATGGAAAAGAATTCGCCGTTCTTGATCTTCATCGTCACGTGATCCACGGCGGCCATCTCATTTCCTTCCGGAGTAATGAAACGTTTTACAACATCGCGCATTTCAACTGCAAATTCACTGATCATCTATCTTCTCCTCGATGAGTTTTGGAAAATTACATTGTCTTGCTAATTTCACCTAGCGTATCACCCAGGCGGTCAAGCAGCATATCGATCTGCTCCATGGTAACCACCAGCGGCGGTTCAATACGAATGGTTTGTGCACTTGTCAGCGTGCCTGCAACCAGCACACCCCGCTTGAACAATCCCGAAGCAACCTTATAGCCGATCTCCGGGTTCTTGAAATGCATGCCGATCAGTAAACCCATGCCCGTTATTTTCTCATAAATTTGTGGATACTGCGCCGCGAATTTTTCCAATTGTGGAATCAGGTACGAACCTTTGGCAGCCGCCTGCTCCCATAACTTTTCGCGCAATGTGACATGAATGGCGGAGATCGCCGCAGAACAAGCCAGCGCGCCGCCGCCCGTTGTCGTTGTATGCATGAACGGGTTTGGATACATCATTGGCTTGAATATTTCCTCGGTCGTCGTTACCGCGCTGACAGGCATGACGCCGCCGCCCAATGATTTGGCAACCGTCAAAATATCAGGCACCACGTTCCAGTGCTCAACACCCCATAACCTGCCTGTGCGTCCTAAACCAGTTTGCACTTCATCCGCTATTAACAGCACGCCATACTTTTTCGTTGCGGCGCGGATGCGCGGCCAGAAATCATCAGGCGGAACGATCGCCCCTGACTCACCCTGGATCGGCTCAAACATCACTGCAGCAACACCAATGCCAACCTTTTCACAGATCTCAAGCTGTTTTTCCACCGCATCCGCATCCCCAAACGGGACGTGATACACCTGCCCCGCATACAGCGCCCCCATCGGGGCGCGGTAATCGGATTTACCCATCAACGAAAGCGCACCCATCGTCTTGCCGTGGAATGCCCTTACACCCACAATGAACGCCGTCTTGCCTGTATACAGCTTGGCAATTTTCATCGCGGCTTCATTGGCTTCCGTACCACTGGCAGCAAACCAGCTATATTTCAGGTCGCCTGGTGTAATGGAAGCAAGCAATTTCGCCAGTACACCGCGAAGGGGATCGATCAATTCCTGCGAAGGCATCGGCGAGCGATTCAATTGTGCCTTCACCGTTTCAACCACATCGGGATGACTCCATCCCAAATCCAACATGCCGTAGCCACCGAGAAAATCCAGGTATTCGCGCCCAAGCACATCCTTGAACACCGCTCCTGAGCCGCCCCATTCCACAGCCGCCCAATCTCCCGACTCGGTCACACTCTTTCGGTATTCCAACCAGTTGCGGTTGTAATGTTCCGCAAAATTCGTTTTCGACTCATCAATGATCTGGTGTGCCTGTTCGGTTGTCGGAAACTCATTCTTTTTGATCAAATCCATCCAACGTGATGAATAATCCAGTGCGTCTTCGTAATCTACTGCCATGATTTATCCTCAAATTTACAGACCTGACAGGTTTTGAAAACCCGTCAGGTCTTTTAACTAAAATTTTCTCGACCATTCCTTGGGCCAACGTTCGACCACAACTTTCTTCTGGGTAAAGAACTCTACAGCATCGGTCCCCTGTCCGTGCATGTCGCCGAAGAACGAATCCTTCCAACCGCTGAACGGGAAGAAAGCCATTGGCGCAGCCACACCAATATTGATGCCGATGTTGCCCGCATCCGCTTCATAGCGGAAACGACGCGCTGCATTGCCGCTCGTCGTGAACAAGCTGGCCTGGTTTCCATACTGTCCGCTGTTGACCAACTGGATGGCGTCATCAATGGTGTTGACATGCATGAGACTTAACACGGGTCCGAAGATTTCCGTCCTCGCAATTTCGCTTCCAGCCTTAACGTCGGAGAGGATCGTCGGTCTGACGAAAGATCCACTCTCGTAGCCTTTCACCACCGTCCCACGTCCATCCACCGGCACGCCTGCGCCTTCCTTCGCGCCGAGAGCGATCAACTGCTCCACGCGCTGTTGTGACGCAGTGTTGATGACGGGTCCCATCTGCACGCCGGAGTCCATGCCGTAGCCAACGGTACGTGATGCCGCGGCATCGCAGATCAACTCGGTGAAATGATTCTTCGACTCGGCCACTGTCACAGCGAGAGAAACTGCCAGACAACGCTGACCAGCACACCCGAAGGCAGAATCGGCGATGATCTTCGTCGCCATTTCCATATCTGCATCAGGCAAAATGATGACGGGATTCTTCGCTCCGCCTTGCGCTTGAACACGTTTACCGTGCGCCGCTGCGGTGGAGTAAATATACTTCGCCACATTGGTCGAACCAACAAAGGTGATGGCACGAATGGCAGGGTGTTCGAGAATGCCATCCACGGTTTCCTTCGCGCCGTTGACCATGTTGACCACGCCTTTCGGGAAGCCAACCTGCTCAATGAGCTTGAAAATGAATTGCATCGTCATTGGCACTTTTTCAGAAGGCTTGACAATGTAGGTGTTGCCAGCAGCGAGCGCGTAGGGCAAATACCAAAATGGGATCATGCCCGGGAAGTTGAACGGCGCAATAGTTGCACACACACCCACAGGCTGACGGATCATGATCTCGTCGATACCAGGGGCGATGTCTTCAACAAATTCGCCCTTGCCCATATGCGGCATTCCGCAGGCAACTTCGACGTTTTCATAGGCTCGCACCATTTCAGCCTTGGCTTCTTCAAAGGTCTTGCCCGCTTCATTGGTGATGAGCTTGGCGATTTCATCGCCGTTCTCGCGCATGAGATTGCGGAGTTTGAACAGATATTGCACACGGTCGTTGACAGGGGTTCTGCGCCAGGCAGGCAATGCTTCACTGGCAGCCTTTGCCGCCGCATCCACATCAGCCTTGGTGCCGAGCGGCGTCTTTGCGATCACCAATCCTGTAGCAGGGTTGATGACATCAAAATATTCTTTTACAGTAGGCTTGACCCATTCACCGTTTATGTAGTTTAGGATTTCCATGGTTTCTCCAATCACGTTAGAAAGTTGGAAGGTTGAAACGTTCAAACCTTCCAACTTTCTAACTCACTTTTTTATCCGCAACTTCCAGCGCCTTTTCAACCAGCGCCAGACCTTCATCCAGTTGTTCCTTTGTGATGCACAGCGGCGGGACGACAAAGACCATACTGCCCATATTATTCGCCATGATGAAGGTGAAAAGCCCATTCTCACGCAAAGCTTTCCCCACTTCCGCCATAACAGACGGCGCGAAGATTTCCTTCGTCTCGCGATTCGCAACCAATTCGATGGTAGAGAACAGGCCAATGTAACGCACATCGCCTACGGAAGGATGCCGCGATTTGATGTCTTCGAGGCATTCGCCAAGGTAATTGCCCAGCGTCCGCGCGTTTTCGATGAGGTTATCCTCTTCGTACACTTCAATGGTGGCGAGTGCTGCTGCACAAGCCAATGCATGGCCGTTATATGTGAGGCCTGCATAAAGATATTTATCTTCAAAATATTCGGCGATCTTGTCTGAAACGATCACCGCACCGAGGGGGACATATCCGCTGGTGATGCCTTTCGCGGTGGTGATAATGTCAGGGGTTACACCCCAATTATCCACGGCAAACCAGTTGCCGGTGCGGCCCCAACCGCTCATTACTTCATCTGAGATCAACAAAATGCCGTACTTATCACAGATCTCGCGGACTCGCGGCCAGTAATCATCGGGCGGAACGATCAGCCCATTCGAGCCGACCACACCTTCCATGATGATCGCGGCGATCTTGTCGGGACCTTCGTATTTGATCACCTCTTCGAGATGGGAAATGCACTCGCGCTTGCAGGATTCTTTCTTCTGCCCAAACGGACAGCGATAGCAGAATGGATCAAGGAAATGGACTCCACCGGGCATGGCAGGTTCAACAGCATTACGACGGTAGTCACCTGTCAATGCAATGGAACCGTGAGTCGCTCCGTGATAAGAACGATAACGTGCAAGAATCTTATGCCGCCCGGTGTAGAAGCGCGCGATCTTGATAGCGTTCTCATTCGCTTCTGAACCGCCAAGGGCAAAAAAGGTCTTTTTCAAGTTACCCGGCGTCACCTCTGAGAGTTTCTTGCCAAGCTGGGCACGGACATCTGTGGTGTTGCCTGGATGCACGAAGCACAATTTAGCCGCCTGATCTTGAATGGCTTTGACCACTTTCGGGTGTTGGTGGCCGATATTGGTATTCATGAGTTGGGACGAAAAATCGATATAGCGTTTTCCGTCCACGTCCCAAAAATAAATACCCTCCGCCTTTTCCACTGGAATGGGATTGGCCTGCCCCTGCACCGACCATGAGAAAAAGGTGTATTCCTTGCTGAGATCAACGATTTCTTTTGAGGTTAGTTTGGTCATGGATTCTCCATAGGGTTAACAAGTACATAGGTTTAAAAGTTGACAAGTCGAAACCTTCCAACATTCAAACCTTTAAACAGTTATTTTTTCACTTCCTTCACGATCTCAGCGTACACGTTCAAAGTCTCGTCTACGTCTGCATCGGAGTGCTCGTAGCATAGGAACCATGGCTCACGGGCATCGTGATCGGGCATGACACCTTTTGCAACGGCTTTCTCCACCAATTGCAAATAAAGGTCGCGGTCGCTTTCCTGCCAGTCACGCTGACAGGTGACAGACTCAATATTCAATGAGAATGAGAACATGGCGGGGTATCCCGTGAAGACAGCAGGAATATCATTCTCTTCGAAGATCTCCTTCAAACCGTCCATCAGGCGTTGTCCGCGCTTTTCGATGGTCTTGAGGATCGGCTTGGATTTAAGCAGACTCAATGTGGCAAACGCGCCAGCCACACCGGGCTTATTGTTCGTGTACGTGCCGCCTTGTGCCACCCCATGCCCAATAATGGACATGATCTCCCGTTTGCCGCCGAAGGCCGCGATGGGATATCCATTTCCGAGTGCTTTGGCGTAGGTGACCATATCAGGGTTGAGGTTGTAATATTCCTGCGCGCCGCCGTTTGCGATGCGGAAGCCAGTTTTCACTTCATCGAGGATGAAGACACAGCCATATTCCTCAGTCTTTTTTCGGATGAGCTGCAGGAATCCCTCCTGCGGATTGATCGCGGCGCAATTTCCCTGACACGGCTCGGTGATCACTGCGGCGATCTGCTCCCCATAGGATCGCATCACGCGCTCAAAGCCTTCAAAGTCGTTAAAGGGCAAGGTAATGATAAATTCGCGCATCGATTTCGGAATACCCGAAGATGCCGGCACAGCAATGGGGCTTCTACGATTGCCATAAGCTTCCACGGGCGAATAGGTTGACCACAAGGCATGGTCATGCATGCCGTGATAATTGCCTTCAAATTTCAAAATAATATCGCGCCCAGTGTACGCGCGGGCAACGCGGATCGCATGCATGGTGGCTTCGGTTCCTGAACAGGCAAAGCGCACCATTTCAATGGCTGGCGACATTTCAACGATCATTTCTGCAACGGCCACTTCAAGCTCGCCCGTCATGGCGAACAATACTCCCCGCTGAATCTCTTCAATTACTTTTGAATCAACTTCGGGGTAGGCGTGACCGAGGATGATCGGCCCAAAGGCCAGGCGATAATCAATATATTTCTTTCCGTCCACGTCCCATAAATATCCGCCCTTGGTCTTGTCTACATACGGGGTGATCCCGTCACCCCAAAAACGAAAATTGGAATTCACCCCCAATGGTAAAACTTTTTGCGCGCGCTGCTGTAATGCCTGCGTCTTCGAACCAAACATACACTCTCCTTGAAATGGGTTATTTGGATGTTGTTGCGGCTTCTTTTTCAGACAACTCGTTTGCGATTCGTTCGGGCACTCGCCACTGATAAACATCCTTGAGGATGATGGGCACAATGGAAGTCGTGGTCTTGCGCACCCCAGTCACCTTGCGGACCACTTCCGTGACGAAATAATATATCTCGGAAGTATCGCGGGCGACCACCTGAATACTGATATCGTTCTGACCGATACCACAGGCCACGTAGGTGACATTCTCGAAAGCAGCCATTTTCTTTGCCACCTCGAAAATGAGGTCGGATTCCACCTCCAGCCAGACATCGGCCTTGATGGTGAAACCCAGCGCCTCGGGGCTGACCACCGCACTGATCTGAATGACCCCATCATCGATCATGCGGTCCACACGGTACCGAATAGACCGCTCAGAAATGTCGCCCATACGGCGGGACATCTCAGAAGCGGACATTCGGCCATCTTCAAGTAACAAGTTGACGATTTTTATATCTGTTTTGTCGAATTCATACATGGATTCACTCTATGCCTTCCGAAAGTTACGCGCAGAATATACCTTGTGGCGTTTTAATCGTCAAGGGGGAAATAAAAAGCCGCCACACAGAGTGGCGGCAGACGGGTTGAAATCCATTTACGGGGTAATTTGATACAAACTAAACCTGCGGTCTTTGAAGACAAGGGAAACGTTTTCGGGGAAACTTTGCTGAAACTCGACCACCCACGCGGGCTCGTCACGGATCAACAAATACTCGATCTTACTTTCCTGAAACTTGGTCAGGCGTTCTGACGGAGAAAGATTCTCCCCGATAAGGGGTTTCCAGAGCTGAGTCTGCTCGCCGCCCGATTGCACGCGGAAGACCAGCGGCTCAAATTTCAACGTCAGGCTGGGAATGATGGAATTGGTGGCGGCATCAGGCCCGCCGATGATGATCGGCGAATCGACATCCATTTCGTTCATCTGCCGCGCAGTGCTGACGTAATTGGAATACAGATCCACCATGTCAATGCCGTTGGGCGGGAGATTTTCCATCGCCCACGGTCGGACGTACACGACCAGCCCCAGCATGGCAACGGTCATCGCCAGATAATAGGCAGGTTGAATCCATTCCATGCGGCGGACGAATTCAAGTTTCTGTGAAATTTCAAAACCAGCCCAGATCAAAAACGCAAAAGCCAACCCGAAAGGCATCAGCCAGGTGAGTCGCCACAATTGGAACGGCGTGGTGAACATGCCAACGATCCAGCCTGTGTAGGGGAACATGCTCACACCCAAAACGAGAAACGCCGCCAGCACATAGCGGGCATGTTTGTGTTTCCAAAAGAAGAAAAGACAAAGAACTGCCGAAACAAGGCTGACCTCATACGGCAATCCCTGAGTCAAATAATGCGAAATGCCGTAAAAATTCGTGCCTTCGATAATATCCACGCGGCGAACACCGAAGCGGGCGAATTCATCGTTCTCGGCGACATCATCGAGCGAAAAGCTGAGGGTTTGTGAATACTCCCCCCCACCGAAGCGGAAGGTGTACGGGATCAAAACCACCGCCGCAAGGATTCCGATCATCATCACATACTTCCAGCGGATATCTTTATCGAGCAGTTTTGGCAAACCGTAAACGCCGACGATCATGCAGGCCATGCCAAACTGGATGGGATGCGTGAACACCATCGCCAAACCCGCCACACCGACGAGAATCAATTTCCGCACTTCGGGCTTTTCCAGATATTCCACTGCCAGCAGGATGAAAAGATACGAAATGAAGAAAGCCGCGACGACCTTATCTTCAGTGAGTCGTTGATAAAAGAGATTGCCAGGCTGATTCCACTTCGTCAGGCGCATGAGGCTGAATCCCTGTGCGAGGATGGCAAGCCCAGCCGCGGCGCGGGGTAGACCGAGAGTCCGCCCGAGGGAGTAAATGCCCAAAAAGGAGAAGCAGGCCAGAGCGGGGGGAAGATACGCCCCCGCGATGATAAGCCCGTCCACTTTGCTGAATCCAGAGATCATGGCTTCGACGAGCGGCCAATAGGCGATCCAAAAGCGGGGGATTTCCAAACGATCGAGTGAAACAGGAAATTGAAATTCAAGCGCGGGCGCGTGCTGATAATAATAAAGCAGGGCGTTATAGGTGAAGGCGTCGTCGTGGATCAACGGCGGGCGGGCGATGCTGGCAAAATAAATTGCGCCGCCTGTTGCAAAAAGCAGCGAGACGATCTCCCACCATGTGAATTTTTCAAATTGAAAGGTGAATTTCACATCCATCAGGAAAAAGAGCAACAAAGCGGCGGCGCCCCACAACGCAAATCCCCAGCGGATAAAGGTGAAGTTGAGTTGAAACAAACGCGCCAGCAGGCCGAGCAAGCCTGTTGCGAAAACAGAAACGACAAACCCGCCAAGAAAAACGCGCGGAGAAAAATTGCCGTCGCCGCTTACGCGCATAAACGTGAGCACGCCAGGGACAAAATAAATGAACAGGCCGATCAGAAAACGCAGGACGCCTGTCCATTCGAGCCAGGATTGCCAGGGATATAACGAGAGAAACAACCAGAAAATAATGGAGATGACAATAAGAACAGACTTGTTTTTGAGCATGATTCTTCCTAAAATCGGGGATACCTAGCCAATTATACTTGTTTCGATTATTATCCCAGCGCGCTTTTTGGGGAAGCAAGTCATTATTGGAATGCGGACTTTAGTCCGACACGATCACACAACGCGGATTGAAATCCGCGCTCCGAGCAATCGGCTTTTATGGAGCAATGAATGCAACCAGAAAAAAAGACATCACCGAAGATCACTGTCATCATCCCTGCCTTCAACGAAGGCGAGGTGATCGGCGGCGTGATCGAGCGGATTCGCGCGGTGGTGAACACACTGGACCCAGAGAACGAGATCATCGTCATTGACGACGGCTCAAAGGACAACACCGCCCAAAGCGCGCGCGACGCCGGGGCAAGAGTGATCGAACATCCCTACAACATCGGCAACGGCGCGGCGGTCAAAACAGGGATTCGCAATGCGCGCGGAAAGATCCTCGTCACCATTGACGGCGACGGCCAGCACGACCCGAATGACATTATCAAACTCGTAAATCGCATCGGCCCCTATGACATGGTCGTTGGCAGCCGCAACCGCGCATCAGATACGGCTGCACATCGCGATGTGGCCAACAGGGTCTTCAATTCGCTTGCCACCTACGTTTCAGGGCGCAAGATCGAAGACCTGACCTCGGGCTTCCGCGCGATCAAAGCGCATATTGCGCGCCAATTCGTTTACCTTTTGCCGAATCAATTTTCGTATCCCACCACTATTACGCTGTCTGTCGTTCGTGCGGGGTACAGCCTCGGCTATGAATCGATCCGATTTGCGCGGCGTGAGGGAAAAACCAAGAGCAAGATCAAGCCGCTGCGCGACGGTCTGCGCTTTTTGATGATCATCCTGAAGATCGCGGTCTTTTACGCGCCGCTGAAGATCTTTGTGCCTGTCAGCATTTTCACCTTCGTGCTCGGCGTGGCCTACGGCCTGATGCGCATCTTCATCCTCAACGCGCCCTACGGACAAACCTCCGCCCTGCTGATGTCCACTGCGGCGCTGATCTTCATGGTGGGGCTAGTCTCTGAGCAGATCGCACAACTGCGCTTCGACCGCAGCGAATCGAACAACCCTCTCAACGAAGACGAATGAAAGATACCCAGCCAATTTTGATCATCTCCACTGGGCGCACGGGGACGATCTTTTTTTCACGCCTCTTTGCGGACCTGTATCCCGATGCTGCTTCCTATCATGAGCGCGGCGCCTCAAGACCGATCCAGATTCTCAC
Source organism: Candidatus Villigracilis affinis (assembly GCF_016705895.1). Classification (NCBI taxonomy): domain Bacteria; kingdom Bacillati; phylum Chloroflexota; class Anaerolineae; order Anaerolineales; family Candidatus Villigracilaceae; genus Candidatus Villigracilis; species Candidatus Villigracilis affinis. Next base: position 36,419 of record NZ_JADJKT010000041.1, read on the forward strand.
TAATTTACATTTCTCACATCTCTTCCCCAAAAGCGGATTGAAAACCGCGTGGAAAATGCTCAAGGGAAACGAAATCGAAACCTGCGAAGCGAAATTCCACATTGATGCGAATTGCTTTTTGTACGGACTGGCTCCACTTGCACCAGAACTTTACCCAAACCTGAGAGTGCTGCACATCGTTCGCGATCCGCGCAGTTATGTGACCTCACACTTGAACTTCTCCCGCCAAAAAGGGACGAGTTTCATCGCCAATTATTTCGTCCCATTCTGGCAGCCGAATCCGTTTTTGGTGGGCGAATTGCCGCTCAGCAAAGCCTTCGGATTCACCCGCTTCGAAAAATACTGCTGGATCTGGGATTTCAAGAACCGCGTGATGGAAGGCCTGGAAAACACGTCCACGCCGTATATGCGCGTGAGATTCGAAGATTTGTTCAACACCGAAAATCCCGAAGATTTATTCGGCGCAATTACGGATTTTCTCGGCCTGCCGCGTGTGACGGGAATCCGCGAGAAATTCCGCCAGCCTGCCAACACCTCATCCAAAACCGATTTCCCTGAATGGCCCGATTGGACGCCGAAACAAGCCGCACAATTGCAATCCCTTTGCGGCGCAAGGATGGCGAAGTATGGGTATGGCGGGGAAAGTGAATGGGAACAGAAGGTAATTGGTTGAAGTAAACCTGTTGGTCTCGATACGGGCTCGAAGAACGCCCGCCCTACTCGACCAACGAGAGTTTGATACCAATATGAAAAATCGTAACCTCCTCCTTTACATCATCAGCGGAATCCTTTCTGCAGTATTACTCGCGTATTTGCTTCTCAACCTTGATTGGGAGATTTTGCGCGTGGCGTTTTCTGATATCCACTGGGGATGGCTGGGGATGGCTTTGCTGGCGTATCTGGTGAATATTCTTTTGCGGGCATTGCGTTTTACAAATTTGATCTACTCGCGCCCAGTGACGTGGCTTGAACTGATTCCCGTTTCGGCATTGCACAATATTTTGATGTACCTCATGCCCGCCAAAACAGGCGATGTGACCTATATCTTCCTCGCCAAAAAACAGATTGGATATTTCCCTCACCGAAGGGACCGCCACTTTGCTAGCGGCGCGCTATTACGACTTTTCGGTCGTGGCATTGATCCTGGCGATCCTTTTGCCGTTTTCAAAAAAGGACATGCCCGATTGGATTTTCAAATCATCGGTCATCTTCTGTCTGTTGATTTTGCTCGGCACAATCGGCATTTTTCTTTTTCTGAAATTCAGCAAACCCGCAACGGACAAACAACCAGCCACCGAGAAAACCCTGCTCACCCGCATCCGCGCGGCGTGGACAAAATTCATCGCGGGGTTGCGCGAGATTCAAAGCCACGGCGCGCATGGACGGGTAGCCCTGCTCACTGCGGGAATCTGGCTGTGTGTTTATTCCAATTTTTATTTCGCCACGCGGAGCATGGGACTGCCCGTCGCGTTCTATCACATCGCGATCATTTCCATCGTGATGATTCCGCTGACCCTGCTCCCCCTGCAGGGCTTCGCCAACATCGGCACGCACGAGGTCGGCTGGACTTCGGTGCTGGTGGCATTTGACTATCCATACAAAACCGCGCTGGCCATTGCGGCTGGGTCGCATTTTGTGCTGCTGTTTTCGGTGCTGGTCGGCGGCGGGCTGGCGTTCTTCGGCGCAAGGTTTCTTTCAACCACAAAGGAGACAAAGAAACACGAAGGAAAACCTTGAAAAAACTTTGTGACCCTTCGTGACCCTTGGTGGTTAAAATTTTCAGGATTACCCATGACCAAAATTCACTTTTCAAAAATCCAAACTGAATCAAAGATCATCAAGGCGCGGGAGTTGCAGATTGAACTGCCTTCGGCGCCTGTCAAATATTATCGTCACGGCTGGCAATCGTGGTCACTGGCGGCGTGGACGAGTTTGAGTCCGCTGCCTGTGCAGAAGCCTGCGATCTTTCATCCATTGCAGGTGGATGCGGAGTCGGTGCATGAGTCACGCCCGAATGGATCGTGGCTGGGCGCGGTGGAGTTTGCAGATGGCAACGTGCTTTTGTTGGGCGCGCTTGCCACAGACACGATCGTGCTCCTTGAACAGGATCAACTCACAGGGCGGAGCGAAGCGGGCGATGTCGAATGGTTCATGGCGTTCGGTCGGGAAGATGTCATCTTTGCTGAATATGCCAATGCGTTGGAACATCGCTTCGGGTCCATTCAAAGAAATGATACGCCGCGTGTGTGGTGTTCGTGGTACAGCCTGTATCACGCCATTGATGAGCCCGCGCTGCATAAAATTTTCGACGAGTTGACCGACCTGCCTTTTGAAGTGCTGCAAGTGGACGACGGCTGGCAGATGGATATCGGCGATTGGACGGTGAACGAAAAATTTCCATCGGGCATGGCTGATCTTGCGCAAAAAATAAAATCAACGGGCAGGCGCGCAGGATTGTGGCTCGCGCCGTTGATCGCAACGAAGACTTCGCGGCTGTTTCGTACACATGCGGATTGGTTTCTGCGCGATGAACATGGACAATTCGTCTCGGCGGGATTCAACTGGGGACAGCCGCTGTATGCGCTCGACACCACGCATCCTGACGTAACCCCGTGGCTGGCTGCGCTCATGAAGCAGGTCCGCACCTGGGGCTTTGACTACCTAAAACTGGACTTCCTCTACGCGGGCGCGTTGAAAGGCAAACGGCACAACAACATGCCGCGCGAAGCCGCGTACCGCGAAAGCCTGCGCGTGATGCGCGAAGCGATGGGCGCGGATGCGTTCTTCCTGACCTGCGGCACACCGATTCTGCCCGCACTCGGCCTGTGCGACGCCATGCGCATCGGACCCGATGTGGGCGCGCATTGGGAAAAACACCGCGACTCGGTGCTGTTTTACAACTTCACCATCCCAGGGACAAGGAACGCCATCCGCACGGTGATCAATCGGCTGTGGCTCAAGCCGCTTGTGCGCATTGACCCTGATGTGGTGTATTTTGAATCGAATGAAAATTCGCTGACCCCCGAACAAAAATCCCTGCTGCAAGACCTCGCGCTGATCTGCGAATTCAAAGCCACCTCAGACCTGCCGCAATGGATGACCCGCGACGAGTACGAACACCTGCGCGCTTACCTGAATCTGAATCCCGAAATCAAACAGACAGGCCGCTACACCTTCGAGATCGGGAATCGCCAAGTGGATTTCACCCCCGCCACGGAATTACCCGAAATCCCCAATGGACTGGTCGCGTTGTGGGCGTCCTTTCTCAGTTGGCTGGGAGATTTTCATTTCGTGCTGAGGATTTTCAAGTGGTTGGATGACGAGGCGTTGAAAAAACGCAGAGCCAGTTTGTAGAAAAATCTCCCCAAATATAATTTGGACGCAGATGAACGCTGATTTACGCTGATAAAAGAATCAGCGTTTTCTGCGTTTATCTGCGTCCATTTTGTTATTATAAAGAAAATCTATTTAAAGATTAATTCGGAATGCAACATGCTTTGAAACGATATTCTCATTATTCGCTGGCAATCTCATCCGTCTTCGCCGCCATGATGAAATCATTTTTGTGCAATCCCCTGATCTTGTGCGACCACCACTGCACGGTGACCCTGCCCCACTCGGTGATGATCAGCGGGTGGTGATCCTCTTCTTCGGCGATGACGCCGATCTTGTTCGTGAAGGCGATCGCTTCGACGAAATTCTTGAGTTTGAAGATGCGCTCGATCCGTTTGACACCGTCCACTTCGAGAATCTGCCAGGCGGGGACATGCAAATGCAGGTCGGCGATCTCGGCATCGGTCAAGGTCGGTTCTTCACGACGGCAGGCGACACATTTTCCTGAGGCTAGATTTACCCATTAAATACATCCTCTCTGTTTATTTACCGCGATGGGCTCAAAGAGAAAAAAGATTTTCTTCGCGCCCATCGCAAACTTCGCGGTTCATTAATAAACTCAACCCAAAAGTGTGGCCAATTTCTCCACCTCCACCGATTGTTCAACTTCACGCGCAATACTTTTCGCCCAGCGGCGATCAATGCTTCGTAATCGCCCAACGCCTGCGCGCGGATCAGTGTGCCGAAGGTCATTCCCTGCGTGGGGATGTCCATATCGTTTTGGGCATCGTACACCACCTGAATAAAACGTCCCTTGTTGGGGCCGCCCTTGTGGAATTGTCCCGTTGAATGTTGGAAGCGCGGACCAAAGCCAGCAGAAACGGCGCATTTGGTCTTTTCACGAATGGCAACGCGCAAGGCTTGCAAAACGTTCTCAGTGTCTTTGTTGCGCGGCAGATAGGCATTGATGGTGAAAAACTCGCCCGCTTTCGCATCGGAAACAAATTTCTCCAAAGCAGATTTCGCATCGGCGATGTCCACCAGGTCCGCTTCGGCAAGTTTGCCTGTGGCTTGATAATCTTTGATCTTCGCGATGGTGCGCAGTTTGCTATCTTGCACATCGGGTTGATCAAAAGTATTGATTCCCAAAATATGGCAGGCCACCGAAACAGCGATCTCCCAGCGGAAAAATTCCGCGCCCGCGTCGTAGAGATTGGTAATTGGTAATTCGATCACAGGGAAGCCAGCATTTTTCAAAGCGGCAATCCCGTCGCTCAATTCACCGTTGTTTCGCAAATATACAAACAGGCGGTCATCACCATACACATCGGGTGAACCCAAAGGCTCCATCGGCACGGGAAGGATGCCCTTTCCATGCTTGCCACTGGACTCGGCAATGACCTGCTCGATCCAGCCTGTCAACGCTGAAACAGGCGCATCACTCAGGACCGTAAGCTTGTCTCTGCCTGCGAGAGCAGACTCAGCAAGTAGAGCGCCAAGCGCAAAGCCCGCGCTGGTATTCTTGCGTGAGGCATGCTTGATCTTCTCAGCGGAAGCCAGCAGTTTTTCAATGTCCATGCCAAGCAAGGCGGCGGGGACCAAACCGAAATCGGTCAGCGCGGAAAAACGTCCGCCCACGTTGGGGTCGGCGTTGAATACTTTTCTGAAGCCGCGATCCTTGGCGAGTTTTTCAAGGGATGTGCCCGCATCGGTGGTGACCATGAAGCGCGAGCCGTCGCCTTTGCTGAGTTCCCAGAAATAATCGAAAGCAGCCAGCAATTCCGCAGTGCCGCCCGATTTGCTGGCGAGGATGTACAACGATTTTTCTGGCGGATAATTCTTTGCCGCCAATGCCACCTGTTCCGGATCAGTCGAATCGAGAATGGCAAGGGACAATTTCGCTTCAACATTGGCCGCCGCAAGCAAGGAACTTAACACTTCGGCAGTCAGTGACGAGCCGCCCATGCCGATGACGAGGACTCGGTCAATGCCTTCTTCGTGGATCTGTTTTGCAAAGGAGAGATAACCATCAAGCCGAGTGCGGGCATCTTCGATGGAATGCAGCCAGCCGAGGCGGATCTTGATCTCTGCCTGACCTTCAGGGTCGCTGGCCCACAGTGTGGGGTCGTGTGCCCATATTCGGGCGGCGACCGAGTGTTCTTCCAGCGTAGTTAAACGCTTGGCCACAGAATCAGCTAAAGGTCCAAGTGAAGATACGGCGCTCTTCCTCCGATCCTCAATGGCTTGCAAGAGAGTCGTGAATGCATCCGCAAAAGACTTCACACCTTCCTCTTCCAATTCCTGTGTGACGGTGCTCATCGAAATGCCAGCGGCTTTCAGTTCGGCGAAGAACATCTGTGATTCTTCAAGGCCGCGCGTGATGGTGAGGCTGGCGGTGCCGTGGTCGCGGAAGGCATCAAGCGTGGCGGGCGGCACGGTGTTGACGGTGTCGGGACCGATGAGGGTATCCACGTAGAGCGTGTCGGGGTATGCGGGATTCTTCGTGCCCGTGGAAGCCCACAGCGGACGCTGCACACGCGCGCGGAAGCGGGCTTTGAGGGTGGCGAAACGCGGCGAAGTGAAAATGGATTCGAATGCATCGTAGGCCATCTTGGCATTTGCGATTGCGGCGCGTCCGCGCAAAGGCGAGCCCTCGGGCAAACGCGGATCCACTTTGGTATCGACACGCGAGACAAAGAACGACGCAACCGATGCGACCATTTCGATGGGTTCGTTCGCGGCGATGCGGTCTTCGAGGCCTGCAAGATAGGCATCCATCACGGCGGCGTAGCGGTCGAGCGAGAAGATCAGCGTCACGTTGATGTTGATTCCCGCCGCGATCGAAGTGCGAATTGCAGGAATACCAGCCTTGGTGGCGGGAATCTTCACCATCAAGTTCGGGCGGTTCACACGCTCCCACAATTCCTTTGCTTGTTTCTGTGTGCCTTCGGTGTCATTCGCCAGATACGGGCTGACCTCGAGACTCACGTAGCCATCACCGCCACGGGTTTCATCGTACAACGGGCGGAAGAGATCGCAGGCTTCCTGAATATCTTCGATGGCAACCTGCCAGAAGATCTTTTCTGCATCCCAGCCTGCCCAGGCAAGTGGGGTCAATGCGGCGTCGTAATCGGTCGTCTTTGCGATGGCGTTCTGAAAAATGGTCGGGTTCGAGGTCACGCCGCGGATGTCACCGCGCTCGATCATCGCCTTAAGTTCGCCGTTTTCGAGGAGCTTCCTCTGAATGTTGTCGTACCAAAGAGATTGACCGAGGGAGGTAAGTTTTGGGATTGGGTTCATGTTTTTGTCCAGTTCGTTGGTTTTCAGGTTTAAATGTTGTCAAGTTTACAGGTTGAAAGGTTACTTATGCTTCGTATTCAGCGGAGTCTTCGCGAAGTTTACCCGATGACGGATGAGATTCGAGATACGTGATGAAATTTGCAATTTGACGGGAATTTTTCTCTGCCAGTTGAAATACAGTTGAAAACTGCTCTTCTTTTATGTATTGCAAATCGCGTACTACATACAACTGTGAACGCACTTCACCAGCAGAAGCTTTTGCAATTCCAAGATAACGAATGAATTGCGCCTGCGTCTGGCTTTCAAAGCCTTCAGCAATGTTACTCATAATAGAAACTGACGCACGACGAATTTGATCTTTCAACCCAAAATCACGCGCGAACTTTCCATCTTCTGTATATTCATAAATCAGTCTGGTCAGTTCCCGCGCAGTCTGCCATGCTTCTATTTCTTCAAAACGGGTAATCGTCGGCATGTTTCCCTTTTAGTTCATTGGTTTTCAGGTTTGAAGGTTTGAAACTTGTAAACCTTCAAACTTTCGAACTTTTCAACTTTCCAACTCTTTGATCTTATTCACCCGTTTTGCAAACCGCTCGCCGCCTTTTTCTTCGCCAAGATACTTTGCGCCCAAAAATGCGGGGACGAGCACCTTCACCAATTCAGGTCCGATCACGCGGCCGCCCAGGCAAAGGACATTCATCGCGTCATGCTGAACGCCCTGCGCAGCGGAATAGGTATCGTGGCAGATCGAGGCGTAAATGCCTTTCATTTTGTTGGCCGCGATCGCCGCGCCGATGCCCGAACCGCAGATCAACACGCCGCGTTCGGCTTCACCGCTTTGAACTTTTTCGCCAACTTTTTTTGTGAAATCAGGGAAATCCACCGCATCTGCGCTGTAGGTGCCGACATCGATCACTTCGTGCCCAGCGGCCTTCACCGCTTCAATCACAACTTCTTTCAGCGGGAATCCGCCATGGTCACAACCAACTGCTACTTTCATTTTTACTCCATTAAGAGACCCTAAAGGTCTTAAAGACCTTTAGGGTCTAACAATTACAATTCCTTCGCTCTCGCCACAACATTCTCAACAGTAAACCCAAGCTTCTCGAAGATGATCTTCGCAGGAGCGGATGCGCCGTATCGGTCAATGCTGATGACGGACTTTGCGTATCGTTCCCAGCCGAGGCCTGCCCCTGCTTCGACAGCGAGTCGCTTCTGAATGGCTTTCGGCAACACGGACTCGCGATAAGCTTCGTCTTGTTTCTCGAACAATTCCCAGCTTGGGAAGGAAACCACACGCACGCCTTTACCTTCGTCAGCAAGTTTCTGTGCAGCATCGAGGATCAAGCCCACCTCAGAGCCTGAAGCCATCAGGATCATTTCTGGATTTCCAAAATCCTTCAACACGTACGCACCTTTTTCAACCTGTGCAGACGTATCCAAAGTCGGGACGTTCTGCCTCGTCAACGCAAGGACAGTCGGGCCGTTACGTCTCTCGATGGCCACCTTCCAAGCTGCAACGGTCTCATTTGCATCCGCAGGCCGAATGACCACGAGATTCGGGATCAGGCGCAGAGAAGTCAAATGTTCGATGGGCTGATGCGTGGGGCCGTCTTCACCAAGGCCGACACTATCGTGTGTGAAAATAAAAATGGACGGGATATGCGAGAGCGCCGCTAAACGAACCGACGGACGCATATAATCAGCAAACACGAGGAAGGTGCCGCTATAAGGAATCACGCCGCCAAAGACCGCCATGCCATTCAATGCCGCACCCATCGCATGTTCACGCACACCAAAATGGAAGTTACGTCCCTGATAGGAATCTTTTTGGAAGGCGGGGCTTCCGTCAATTTTGGTGTTGTTCGAGGGAGCCAGATCCGCAGAGCCGCCGATGAGTTCTGGGAGTTTCGCTGCAATTGCGTTGATGGTCTTGCCAGAGGCCGCACGGGTAGCCATGCCTTTTGCATCCGCAGGGAAGGTCGGCAATGCAGATTTCCAATCGGCGGGCAGTTCACCATTCAAACGGCGCTGTAATTCCGCGCCTAAAGTGGGATTCAGACGGGCATACGCTTCGAAGCGCATCTTCCAATCATGTTCGAGTTCACGGCCCTTGTCCACGGCTTTGCGGTAGAAGGCCAGCACATCATCGGGGATGAAGAAGCGCGGTTCCTTCGGCCAACCAAGGTTATCCTTCGCGGCGTTCAATTCTTCCTCGCCAAGGGCTTCGCCGTGCGCTTTGGAAGTCCCCTGCCGGGTGGGCGCACCAAATCCAATGATGGTGCGGCACACGATCAAAGTCGGGCGTGGATCGGTTTTCGCCTCCTGAATGGCTTTGTCAACCGCTTCCACATCATTGCCATCTTCCACACGCAAGACCTGCCAGCCATATGCACTGAAGCGCATCGCGCGATCTTCGGTGAAGGCAAGGTCTGTAGATCCATCGATGGAAATGTGATTGTCATCGTAAAGATAGATCAAACGCCCAAGCGACAAATGCCCTGCCAGCGATGCGGCTTCGGAGGCAACGCCCTCCATCAAATCACCGTCGGTGACGATGGCGTAGATGAACGGGTCGATAATCTCATGTCCGCGCTGGTTGAAATTTGCGGCGAGATGCGAAGCGGCGATTGCCATACCGACGCCATTGGCAAAACCCTGTCCCAACGGACCTGTAGTCACTTCCACGCCCGGGGTTAATCCATATTCAGGATGACCCGGGGTGAGGCTGCCCCACTGGCGGAAGTTTTGCAGCTCAGAAAGTGGCAGGTCGTACCCCGTCAGATGCAGTAAAGAGTAAAGGAGCATCGAACCATGCCCACCCGAAAGGATGAAGCGGTCACGTCCCGCCCACTTTGGGTTGCGTGGATTGTGCCGCAGGTGGCGAGTCCAGATGGTGTATGCCATCGCCGCGGTTCCCATTGGCAAACCGGGGTGGCCAGAGTTGGCCTTCTGCACACCATCGGCAGAGAGAAAACGAAGAGTATTAATTGCGCGAGCTTGCAAATCAGCAGTCATGAGTGAATCCTGTGAAAAAAGATTTTTTACTATTTTACCAAACGATGATATGCTTTTAATGAAACCTGTAAAGAAAATCACCTTTGATCTGTAATTCATCGAGGCAAAATGAAACCAAATGCTCAAAGTTCCCAGCCCACCACATTCAAATTAACCATCCTGCACACGAACGACATCCACGGCAGGGTTCCACAACTTGAAAGAGTCGCAACCCTGGTTCGAGAAATTCGCGGGGAGGTTGAGTCGAACGGCGGTTTCTGTTTATACGTGGATGCAGGCGACGCAGAAGATACCATTCTGCTCGAAAGCAGTCTCACCAAAGGCAGCGCCATGAACGCCATTCTGCGCGGCGCGGGCTGTGAATATGCCGCGCTGGGCAACGCCATCCCGGTGCGTTACGGTCCGCAAGCCGTGGCAGACCTCGCTTTGCATTTCGGGCGTCCGCTTTTGTGTGCAAATTTTTTCGACGCCAACGATGAATTGGTAAAAGGACTTGAGCCGTTCGCCATTCATGATTTCGGTGGATTCAAACTGGGCATCATCGGCGTAACTGATCCGAACAAAGCGTACAACACATTCTTCAACATGCACGTCGTCCCAGCCGATGACCTGCTGCCCAACCTCATCGCTCAAGTCCGCACGTTGGGCGCACAAACCGTTCTCCTGCTTTCACACCTTGGCTTGCGGGATGACAAACGCGTGATCGAAAACATCGGCGGCATTGACTTGCTGATCGGCGGACACAGCCACGACCTGCTTGACCCGCCATTGCAGATCAACGAGACAATCCTCGCACAGGCAGGTGACTACGGAAGATTCCTCGGTCGCCTCGACCTGACAATTGATCCTGCATCAGGAAAAGTGACTCACTTTGAGCATGCCCTCCTCCCCATCGAAGAGACAATCGACCCCGACCCCGCCGCACATGCCGCAGTGGAATCGGAACGCGTGCGCGTGCAAGCGATCATGTCACGTGAGGTTGGGATGCTGTCTGCACCTTTCGAATTATCCGATGAAAAAGAATGTGCCGTCGGCAATCTGCTTGCAGATGCCCTGCTGGAAAGAGTGAAGGGCGCACAAATGGCCTTTGTCCTTGCTGGGCATTGGGAGACCGCTCTGGAGAAAGGCTTGCTTACACAGGGAGCCTTGTTCGCGGCGAATCGATCCACTGCCAACCCTGCCTGGCTTAAATTGACGGGGAGTCAGATCAAACAATTTCTGCGCGAAGCGTTGAAGGCCGAAAACGCCGCGCGCACTCCTCACGGTTTACGCGGACGAGCGGTCGGCATGCCGCATATTGCCGGGGCGATCATTCGTCGAAACGGGAGCAGTTCCGGGGAAGTCGAGATCGAGTATCAGGGCAGGGTCATCCGCGATGATGAAAGTTTCCTCGTCGCCTCCACTGATATGGAATTCGCAGATTTCATCGGCTATCTCGTCATCCCCTTTGAAGAAATTGAGTTTGAAGTTCCCACCATCATGCCCGAGGTGCTGGAGGATTACATCCGCAGGCATTCTCCCCTATCCATTCCGCCAACAAGACTTAAATAATTAAGGGATCATTGCCTTAACATCCGATGCTTCAGGCATTGTTGTTTTATTTCTAATACTTTTCTTTCAACTCTTTTTCTGGCAAGACAATCAATCCCTCCATTTCGTCGCCAACCGTTGAAATGCGTTCCGTTTTATGCACGGCCAGCCAGGCTGTGTAAGCCGCCGCAAGCGCATCGAGCTGTTCAGGCAGGTACAACAACTCCATCGGCCAGATGCCTTTGATGAGTTTGTAGCGTGTGATCTCTTCAAAGAAATCCATCGGGTCTTTGACATATAATCCGCGCTCATGCAGGATCAACTGCCTTTGCAAGCGACCCTCCAGCGAAGGCTTTGCCAGCGGAACCTGCCCCGCCATCACACAATAGCAGGCGTGCGGATGCGTCTCCAGAATCTGATAGGGCGAATCCTTTTCAGGATATTTCTTGAAACCCGCTTTTTCCAGCTTGCGATACAACTCAAAGCCAACCTGGATCCACGCAGGGCACAATGCGGCGTTTGCGGCAGTGCCGGTCACAGTAATTCCACGCTCGCGCAATTGAAATTCCGCCATGCGCAACTCTGCACCGCGCACCTGATGCGGCGTGAGCATTTCCTTTTTCATCTTTTCGCGAACCAGTCCACGGTTGACTCCTGCGGGTGCATTAATCGCCGCGGTCACAGATTTCTGACCCGCAAGAAAGGCAATCACATCCTCCATCTCACCATCTGCCAGCGCGATGAGGCGCAGATCCTTATCCAGCGCAGCGTACGTGAAAGATTTGCGTCCGGAAGTGGGGTCGATACCAACAAAGGCAGAGTCTGTGAATAGCATGGGTAAGTTATGAGAGAATCAAGTAGACAGGTTAACAGGCAAAAGAACTTAAGCCTATTTTACACCTCAATTCATGTATACTCGGTCATCATGCAAAAAAATCAGCGAATCATTCTTTACATTCTCCTGCTCATTGCAGGCGCATCATGGGTCGCGCTGAGTGCGGATAAAACAGGCGCTTCCACATCAGGGAACATCCCCGCACCACAGGTGGGCTTTGCCGCACCCGATTTCTCGCTCAAGACCCCCACAGGCGAATCGTACACCCTCTCTGAATTGCGCGGACAAGCCGTGCTCGTCAACCTTTGGGCAACGTGGTGCCCGCCCTGCCGCGCCGAAATGCCCACCATCGAAGCCATGTATCAGGAATACAAAGATCAGGGCTTCGTCGTCCTCGCCATCGACATGACCTATCAAGACGACCCATTTGCAGTCGTGCCGTTCACAGAGGAGCACAACCTCACCTTTCCCATCCTGCTCGAAGAAACGGGGGATGTCGCCGCACTATATCAACTGCGGTCCCTGCCCTCTTCATATTTCATTGACCGCGAAGGCATCATCTCAGAAGTCGTTATCGGCGGCCCCATGTCTGAGGCGTTGCTGCGCACCCGCATCGAACAGATCCTAAAATAATATGCTTGAATTTTTCCGAAACATTTTCTCACCGCCCCGTCACATGATCCTGCTCGTTATCGCAGCATGGATCGGGCTTTCCCTCGCCGAAAAACGCGCCGAGCGCCACGGCATCCACAAAGACGATCTCAATAACGTCATCTTTTATGGGCTGGTCGCGTTCATCCTTGGCGGGCGAATCTCATTCGTTCTCCAAAATCTCCCCACATTTCTCAAAAGCCCGATCGGAATCGTCTCGATCAACCCCGATATCTTCGACGCATTTGGCGGACTGGCCGCCGCACTCATTGCGGCATTCATCTTCGGTCAACGGCGCGAGCTTGCGCTTTGGCCCACTCTCGATGCGCTAACTCCATTCCTTGCGATCCTCTCCATCGGCATGGGGCTGGCCCATTTGGCGGCTGGCACCGCCTTTGGAAAAGTGACCGATGTGGCTTGGGGAATCAACCTGTGGAGCGCCACGCGACATCCGACTCAGGTCTATGAGACGCTCGCTTCTCTCTTAATCTTTGGCCTGATCTGGTTTAAAAAACATGATCCACGCCCGGGCATTCTCTTCCTTACCTTCGCCGCACTGACAGCAGCCGCACAGCTTTTTCTACAAGCCTTCCGCGGCGACAGCACGCTGATCTTAAACAGCCTGCGCCAGGAACAAGTCATCGCGTGGCTGGTACTTGCCATTTGCTTTATTTTCATTGAAACAAGATTCAAATCATTGCCAAAAGCCGAAACTGATTCGGCGGCGATTCACGTCAAATGACAGAAGCAGGCCTGGGTTAAGTCAGGCGCGGATTTACATTCAAGCAATAAAAAATGCGGAATAAAATTCCGCAATTTTTTATATCTAAATTTGCAAAGGCGATGAGCCGCGCGAGATGTTCGCCAGAAATTCCTGGCGCGTGGCGAGGTTTGCGCGAAATGCGCCATGCATTGCCGAGGTGGTCATGCGGGCATCATGCTTTTTCACGCCGCGCATCATCGAGCACAGATGCATCGCCTCCACAACGACAGCCACGCCCTGGGGCTTAAGCAAGTCGCGCAGAAAATCCGCCACCTGACGGGTCATGCGTTCCTGCACCTGCAGACGGCGCGAGTACATTTCAACAATGCGGGGAATTTTCGACAAGCCCAGCACCTTGCCGTCGGGGATGTAGGCAACATGCACCCGCCCCATAAAAGGCAGCATGTGGTGTTCACACAGACTATAAAATTCGATGTCACGCACGAGCACCATTTCATCATACTTCACGTTGAACAACGCGCCGTTGATGATGGCGTCCGAATCCATTGTGTAACCGCCAAGCAGTTCGTGATACATGCGCGCTACGCGGCGCGGCGTAAATTGCAATCCCTCGCGCTGCGGGTCTTCGCCCACGGCGTTCAGGATCTGCGTCACTGCATTTTCTATCGCAGGGTTATCAATGGCCGTGTCTGCCACATCGTTCTCATTCACATCATCAAATTCCATTTTCGCTCCGAACATCCCGCGCGGATTCTTCACATTCGCGGGATGGGTTGATAAATTAAAACTGGCCTGGCAGCATAGCCGCCAAGCCAGTCATTGGCTCACCGATTAACCGAGTTCAGGCTCGATCAACCCATAGCTTCCATTACGACGGCGGTACAGCACGTTGATTTTGCTGGTTTCAGCATTATAAAAGATAAAGAAGTTATCGTGTCCGAGGTTGCGCATTTGGACCACAGCCTCCTCTTCATTCATCGGGTACAACACAAACTTCTTCTTGCGCGCCACGAGCGGGGAAAGCTCGCCCGTCTCATCATCAATGATTGGCTCGGCAGCTTCGGCAGCCGAACGGCCATCGCCGCGTCCGTGTTGATGCTTGCCTTTGTAACGCTCGATCTGGGTTTGCATATTATCAACCGCGCGATCAAATGCGGCGAGCGCCTCATCGGCACGCTCCTCTGTGCGAAGCGTAAACCCCTTGCCATACACTGTGATCTGCACTACATTGCGATCGGTGGCACTGCGCGCCGCTTTAAAATGAGCAAGCTCCACGCGCACAGAGTCTATTGTTGGCAGGTAACGGTCGAGGTTGCCCGCCTTCTTGTTTACATATTCTTCAATTTTTTCGGTCAAACGAATGTTGCGTGTCTGAACTTCCACTTTGTTGGACATACGTCCTCCTTTTAGGGATGAAAAGTTACGAACACAAAACGCTCACGCATGCCTCAGACCGTGATGAGGCAACGCGCGCGCGACTGTCAACGCAAAAACATTTTTTGCACCCGATCGAAATAACGCGTCCGCGCTGGACGATAAAGTTGATCCTGTTGTGGAGACATCATCCAACACGATGACGTTCTTTCCATTCACCCCACCCCCAGCTTGAAATGCCTCGTGGACATTTTCACGCCGCTCTTCCTTTGTAAGCCCCACCTGTGAACGCGTTTCTTTGCGGCGGCTTAATGCCTTCGGTGCGAATTCCATACCAAGCGCCAATGCCAGCGGTTTTGCGATCATTGCAACCTGATTATATCCCCGTTCTTTATATCGCTGTTTTCCCAACGGGATGGGAACAATTACATCCGCATTCCAATTTAATTCCCTTACGAAATGGGTCATGTGCGAAGCAAGCGCATCTCCCAACGCAAGGTCGCGTCGATACTTTAATTTATGCAGTGCTTTCCGCACCGGGTCTTCAAAAACAGCCCATGCGCGCAGAGAATGAAAACGCGGCCTATCCGCCCGACAGGTGTCACAGACACCCGTCTTGTTTTGCGGTAGGCCGCACACTTCACACAAAGTCCCCTTTAAGACCTGTACACGCTGTTGGCATTCCAAACACCAACGAGAGCCCGTTTTCCCACACCCTCCACACACAGGAGGATACAGGAGGTCCAACCCAGTCCATATTGACCTGTAAAGAAGATACGATAAAGAGCTGTCAGGCAAATTCTGCCTCCATTTAGAACGAGCTAAAGAAGGACAAGGACGTTTTTTTGTTTTTTTATTGGCCCAAGAACGGACCAAAAGCACCAGCGATCTGGAATGCTGCAGGAGCCATCAAAATGATCATGATGGACGGGAAAGTTAACAAAGCCATCGGGATGATCATCTTTACAGGAGCTTTATGCGCCAATTCCTCTGCAAACTGACGGCGCTTCACGCGCAACTGGTCAGATTGAATTCGAAGCACCTTTGCAAGACTAACACCGAGGATCTGACTCTGAATCACGGCCGCAACGAAACTGGTCAGTTCAGGCAAGCCAAGGCGGTCTGCCATGTCACGCAACGCTTCACGCTGCGTTTTACCCAATTGGACCTCCCTGATACACCGCCCGAACATAAGCGAGAGTTCGTTTTCCCATTTTTCAGCGACCTTCGACATGGATGCATCAAAACCCAGACCTGCTTCCACGCAGATGGTTAACAGGTCGAGAGCATCAGGCAGAGCCTTGCGAACCTCGCCTTGACGGCTGTTAATTCGGCTCTGCAGCCACAACTGCGGAAAGAAAAATCCAATCACAGAAAATATACCTACAACGAGAACAATTCTGCCCACCGGCCAGGTCTTGGAAGCCAGCGCGATCAGCAACAAGCCGCCACCGAATATGCCTGCACCAAAAAAGCGTGTCGCTAAAAAGGTGGCAGCATCAATACGGCCTGGATTTCCAGCCAATTCCAATTTAAGGGTCGTTTCCTGAAGGAGTTTTTGCGGTGTAAAGCGGGAGGAAACCTCACCCACCTTCTCGATCATTGGAACAATCACCCTTTGAATAAAGGGCTGCTGCAATTCAATATCTTCGAGGGAAACCGACTCACCACGCTGGGTGGCTTCAGCTAAACGCGAAAGAACAGGGTCGGATTCGTCCTGCCCGCCCTGACGGGCACGCAACCCCACAACAATGAGCGCAATCACGCCGCCCAAAACAACGATGCCCAGAATAATCCCAACAACAGTACCCATATTACACCTCGATATCCGCAATCTTCATCATGATAAAGTAACCTGTGAAAATCAAGCCAAGTACGACGCAAATAATTGCCGCCGTAATAATAGGGCCGCCTTTGGTAACAGCCATAATGTATTCAGGATTCAAAAACCAGAGAATAAGAACAAGAAAAAACGGGATCAACGAAAGCACAGATCCGGATGTGCGAACCTGAGCGGTAAGTACGCGAACCTCGCCTTTGATACGAACGCGTTCACGAATGGTAAACGAGATGGTATCCAGAATTTCGGAAAGATTACCACCTACTTCGCGTTGAACGTTGATCGCGGTCACGACAAAGTCAAGGTCATCGCTGGGAATACGGCGGAGCAGATTCTCCAACGCGGTTTCCATGGGAATACCGATCTGCATTTCCTGCACAACACGACGGAATTCGTCATTAATCGGCGACGGAAGTTCCTTGCTCACAGCTTCCATGGCCTGCATGGTCGAATACCCAGCACGAAGACCATTCACCATCAAGTTGAGCATATCGGACAACTGGTCGTTGAATTTTTGAAGGCGTTGCTTTTGCTGCCGTCTGACATAGATCCCCGGGGCAAAGGCACCGCCTATCGCCCCCATTACAGCAGAAGCCCAGTGCTGGTTCCCCAGAAACCATATGACAAGACCACCAATCAAAATACAAACGATGATCAAAATAAAATATTCACCGGCTTTGAACTTCAGATCTGCGCGAGCAAGATCCCTGGCGATGCGATCGCCAAAGGATGTTTTCTCCACCCGCTTGGATACCCACTCTGTAAGGACGGAATTTTGAGCTTCACGGTCCAAACTTTGTTTATCATCATCCAAATATTGAGCAAGGCGTTGTTCGACAACAGCACGTTCACTGTTTGAAGAAACAATAACGCCTACTATCAATAGAATGATTAGAACAACACCGCCGATGATAATAAAGGTAGCCATGTAGTACTCTTCTACACCATGAAGTTTTCTTTAGTAACGCCTTCGCTCGCCAATACCAAAGATGGACGGCGGCAAGTGGATGCCCGCAGCCTCGATCTTGTCCATGAACTTCGGACGCAGACCAGTGGGGCGTGTACGCCCAATGATCCTGCCGTTTTCCATGCCGGTTTGTTCAAACGTGAAAATATCGGTCATCGTGATGACGTCACCTTCCATGCCGCTTACTTCGGTGACGGTGGTCACTTTACGGCTGCCATCACGCATACGTGCCTGCTGGACAATCACATCAACCGCGCCAGCAATCTGTTCGCGAATCGCGCGGACCGGCAAATCCATGCCCGCCATCAGGCACATGGTTTCGATACGAGAAATCGCATCACGCGGGGAGTTGGCATGGGCGGTGGTCATTGAACCGTCATGACCTGTGTTCATGGCTTGCAACATGTCGAGGGTTTCTCCACCACGGCACTCGCCAACGATAATTCGTTCAGGGCGCATACGAAGGGCATTGATCACGAGGTCGCGAATTGTAATTTCGCCGCGACCTTCAATGTTAGGCGGGCGGGATTCCAATGTCACGACATGTTCCTGGCGCAATTGCAATTCGGCCGCATTTTCAATGGTCAGGATGCGCTCATCACCTGGGATGAAACTGGAAAGGACATTCAACAACGTCGTTTTTCCAGAACCAGTACCGCCGGAAATGACAATGTTCAGTCTGGCTTCCACACAAGCCTTCAGAAACTGAACAGCTTCATGTGATATCGAACCAAATTGAATCATTTGCTCAATTGAAATTGGGTTCTTCGAAAATTTACGGATAGTCAGCACGGGTCCGATCAAGGAGATCGGGGGAATCACCGCATTAACACGGGAACCATCCTGCAAACGCGCATCTACATATGGGCTGGATTCATCGATACGGCGTCCCAAAGGAGCTACGATACGGTCAATAATACGCATGACATGTTCGTTGCTTTCAAAGGTCACGGGAACCCGGTGCAACTTACCTTTGCGTTCAATGTAGATATTCTTGGGACCATTGACCATGATTTCGGTGATCGTATCATCTTCCAACAGAGCCTGTAGTGGACCAAGCCCCAGGATTTCCGCCGCGATCTGTTCGAACAAACGCGCCCGTTCAGGTCTCGAAAGAACAATATTTTCTTCGGTCAGGATTTGCTCAAACAAGCCCTGGATGGTGCGCTTGACGTCATCCGTTCTGGAAACATCCATCGACGGATCAATCTCGGCAAGCAGCTTGTTTTGAACGCGAGTCTTTAAATCAAAATATGAACCGGCTTGCGGTGATGTAATCGGAGCACTTACCCGCCTTGCCTGCAAGGAGGACAAACGGGAAGTATCGCCTCCCCCGCCTGCACCCTCCCCGGAACCGGGTTGGGCTGGTCCACCAGGTTGTTTGCTCGGAGGTGGAGTTGGTGTACCATTGTTACCACCAGCACCCTGCTGTCCGCCACCCTGCCCCTGCTCAATACGTCGAAGCAACGACATAATTTACTCTCCTTACCGTCTTTCAGACACTTCAGTTTCAGATTCTAAAGTTATTAAGCGACCCCGGACGGCCTCAGCCAAAGAAAAGATACCCCTTCCAATCGGCTGGGATTTATTGTCCAGCATAAAAGGCACGCCACGATTAACCGCTGTGATCGCAATCTTCTCATCAAGAGGTATTGTAACAGATACTTCATGCTTAAGATTTTCACTCACCCGTTCCGGGGTGATCGAAATTCGTTTGTCATATCGATTCATCGTAAAGATGACACGATTCTTGTTAATTCCCATGGTCTGCAACAGGTCAAGGAATAATCGTGCATTCTTAATCGCAGGAATCTCCTGTGTGGTCACCAATACGATCACATCACTCACATCAAACATGGACAAAACCACATCAGACAAAATATGTGAAGTGTCCACCACCACATATGCATACATCCGCTGCAAGTATTGCACCACCTTGGTGAACTGCTCTGCGGATATTTTTTCAGCATACTCCGGACGCTGGGGGGCGGTAAGAATTCTTACTCCGGACGCACTATGGTTGATCAGAATTTCATCGACAACTTCCTGCTCCAATTCGTCCACGCGCGGGGCAAGCTCAATAATCGCATTCTTGCCCTGCTCATTGACAAAAATGGCTACATCACCAAATTGCAGGTTTGCATCAACAAGCGCAGTGCGGGTATCTTCATTGTTCAAAGTGATCGCCAGGTTTACCGCAAGAGTGGTACAACCAGTTCCGCCTTTGGGGCTGTATATGGTGATGATCTTGCCTTTATGCGCAGGTGCAAAGCCTGACGACCCGCCCCCAGCACCAGCCACAACAGAAGCCGCAAAGTTCTGCTGCGCGTTTTTCGCCCGCTCAGCATGTGCCATCTCTCCGGCTCGACGAATCGCAGAGATCAATTCATCGCCCAATGGCGGTTTGTTCAAAAAATCCCGCGCACCAGCGAGCATTGCACGGCGCATGTAACTTTGATCACTTTGTACCGATAAGATGACCACCTGAACATGCGGTGATCTTTTTCTCACCTGCTCAGTGGCAGTGATGCCGTCAATATCCGGCATGTTGATATCCATTAATACAACATCCGGATCCAGCTCCTGAGCCAGCTGAATACCTTCCTTGCCAGACCGGGCCGCACCAACAACATCAACGTCCGATTCAAACTGTAATAACTTGCGAATATTCTCTCGCGTCTCTGCAATATCATCTACAATGAGTATGCGAATTTTATCTGCGGCCATTTTTATTACTTCCATTCATTTCGAAAGTTTAAGTCTGATTTTATCAATCCTATATACGACTACCTTTTAATTCCTTGCAATACCAGAGAATCAAAACTGGCAGGCCACGAACAAGCTTTTCAGCAGACAACCTGCTTATTGCGCCGGAGGAGGAGTGGCTGAACATACCGATGACGTGCCAAGGCTAAGGTTACAAAAACTGACTGTGTAAGGCTCAAGAGAGTAAGGAAGCTTCGCAGGTACGGGTATATTGTATTGGCTCAACAGGAATTGCAGAGTTGACGCCTCGGTTGCCTGCCGTAACTGGTCGGTGGGATTCCTTAAAGCCAAGGTCAATTTGGCATCTGTACTGATTAAATATGAAAGAGTGACTGAATCCTGTGGAAGAACGATCAGGGTAACGATATCCGGCGGAACGGGCGCTGCCTGTTGGGTCTGCGGGTCGGTGGCAACCGGGGCTGGGGCAGACAGACTTGCAGCCGGGTCAGCGGGGAAGTCACCAACCTTCATTACGACCACATCCTGCAACAGCATCTGACATACCATTCTTGGGCGCTGACGCTCAGAAGGCATCAAATAGTAGGGTTGTTGGATCGAGGGATCAAGTTCGAGTCTTCCCTGACCTGAGCCGCTGGCTGTTACACCAAGAGAAAGCACCGGCAAACCTTCAGGTGTAAAACCCGTGCCCGTCAAAATACCTGTCTGATTCGGCAGAGCAGATTGGAAGGAGGGATCAATATCTACAAAAAGGAAACAGGCGTTGATATTAACATGGGCTCCATTATTTACCCCATAACCAGCAAGCGATAAGCGATCAGTTGGAATGGAGATGGCTGTCATTCCAGGTGGGATTAACGATGCCCATTGCGGACCCGAAATCGGGACTGCAGCGGTGGCGTCGCTCACCATGGCCTGCGTAATTACAACACCTTGATCGAGCGGGTATTTAGCCACTTTGCCCACAAGTTCCGCCTGCCTGTCAATAGTGTACATCACTGACATGAGGTTTGCCTGAGGAATTGTCATCGGGGCAAGCAACTCTGCAGTGATCGTACCACCTTGTGGAATTGGCTGGCCGACCATGTAAACATCAACGGTAAGCGGTGCTTCTGGCGCGGCTGCCTGGCTAAAATACTGGGTATAAGCCACAAACGCCACCACTAGACCGATAATTATTATTAAAATTACGAAGATCAGGGTTCTTCCGCGACGCATAGGATTCTCCTCTTTTCACATTCTTTGAACAGAGTATTTTATAACACATTCATTATACAAGAAAAATGCCAAAAACATAATTTCGACGGCCAGAAACGAGGCTTTCGTCGTTAGAAGGCTGCTCTCTTCGGTGTTGGCAAGGCAAACTTACAGGGGATACGTGCTCCCCTCCATGAAAACTGTTCCGTATTATATGTTTACCCCGTCAGGCAAAACAAGTGCAGTGCGACCCAACCGCCTACAATATTGTTAGGTGATTGGGTCACGCAACTTCCAATGGAAGGAATTCTACACTTTCGCGGGTACTGAAAACGAGATTCGAGCACCAGAACCGGCAGAGCTGTCTACTTCAAAACTTCCACCCAACATCTCAGAACGCTCCCGAATCAGTTTAAGACCCAGATTGTTCGATTCTTTTAGGATCTCAGGCGAGAACCCCTTGCCATTATCTTCAACGCTGACGCGGATCGTGTCATTCCCAAGGTCGATTTGAACCTTGATCAAGGTAGCCTGACTGTGACGAGAGGCATTTCCCAGCAATTCCTGCACAGCACGAAAGATCATGACCTCTAAATAAGATTCCAGACGACGTTCCGTGCCAGTGACCGTAACGCTCACATCAAGCCCGGCCTGTTCCTTGAACGCATCGGCATATTTGCGCAGAGTCGGCACCAGGCCAAGGTCATCGAGCATCATCGGGCGTAATTCAAAAATAAAACTGCGGACTCTTTGAAACGTGCCCATTGCAGAGGTCTTCAAATTACCCAGTTCATCCTTTGCCTGAGCAGGATCCACATCCAATAAACGCATGGCAATTTCAGTCTGCAGGATAAAGTTTGACAATGCCTGGGCGGGCCCATCGTGCATTTGACGCGACAGGCGCTGACGTTCGGCCTCCTGCGCGTTGACGATCATTTCGATCCCCGCCATTTGGCTTTTGGTCCCTGCAGAGGGAGCGCCGGCACTTGAGGCATCCCCGCCTGCTCCGTTGCCTGACACGATGTTTTCCAGTGTGGCTTTATATTTTTCGAGATGCCCCTTGTCGTTTTGAAGTTTTTCCAACTGGCCGCGCATCACAAACAACCTCTGCTGAACATCCAAAGCGGAGTCGTAGGACATCTTTAGGTCTTCAACCGTGGTCCCCTGTTTTTGCAATTGTTGAAGGTGTGAAGTGATCGCGGTGTTTCGCTGTGTGATCTTGGCAAGTTCGCCCTGGCTTTGCTCCATCATCAAAGTCACTTCACGTAGCGCACGCTGCGTCTCATCCAATTCATTTTGAAAGTCCATGGGCTCATTACTGGTCATTTATTACTCCTGAGGGTGAATGTTGGTATCCTTCAAGGTTACCCACCCGCGTTTCAAGGCATACACAACCGCCTGCGTGCGATCTTCAACGCCAAACTTGCGCAAAATGGCGGTGACATGATTTTTGACAGTTTGGTGGCTGATTCCCAGCAGGGTTGCGATCTCTTTGTTGCTCATGCCGCGTACGACACAGGCCAACACTTCCATCTCGCGATCAGACAATGGGTGGAAGGGAGTGCCAGGTTCACTATAAGAGCGGCGTGCGCCTTCGATACGATCCTCGACCCAAAGCTCCAGCTCACGGCGGGTAAAGACGTTGTTCTCGAAAACGTACTTGCCTTCCGCAACTTCACGGATGATCCGTGAAAGGCTTTGAGGTTCGATATCCTTGGAGCAGTAGCCATGCGCACCTGCCAAGGCTGCATGAATGGCCTGTTCCACATCATCATAGCCAGTCATCAGGATGATGCGTGTGGGCAGTCTATCCTGCGAAGCCTGATGCGTGATCTGCTGACCGTTCATGCCGGGCAAGTTGACGTCCATCACAGCGATGGTCGGCTTCTTGGTACGGATCAACTCCAGCGCCTCATCACCAGCGGCAGACTGGGCAATGATGCGCATATCGGGTTCCAATGACAAGGCATCCACCACGCCCTGGCGAAACAATGGATGATCATCGACAATCAAAAGTGTAATCTGGTTCATCCCAAGCCCATTCTCTCTCTTCTTCATAGGTTTTGTGTGCTCATATTTTAACCCATTAAGGGGTTTTCCACAGATAGACGGCCATGCTTTCCTCATCATACTTAAGGGTGACTACACTGTTTGTCTCGAACACCTTTTCAACGCCTCCTGTCATCTCCGGGTAGAAGCCGGGGAAGGCAATTAGATAGTCGGCGCCCTGTTGGTTAAGATAATTCGTCAATTGAGGTTCATCGCGAATAAATGGAATAACATCGGGCGAGATCAGACCCGCAAGGTCGATCAACGCATGTTCATCAAAAAAACCGAGCGCGCCGATATCGTGTGCGGCGATCAGCGCATCGGGGGGCAGGTTTGCGGCGACCCATTTTGCGGTGACAACCATCTCAGTTTCGATCAGGGCCACATCTTGTGAATAGGATTGTGCTCCGAGGAAAATAAAAGCAGCCGCAAGCATGACAATGCTTGCCCGCCAAATCAACTGACCGATCCAGTGATAACGCTCGAATAGTTTTCCTTTGTCGAATTCTGCAAAGGCCAGGATTCCAAATAAAAAGAAGATGGGCATGGCGGGCATGATGTAACGTCCATGTTGATATACGGGGAGACGGGAAATGTACATTCCAAGATACCCTGCACACCAAATGAATGCGGCGAGACTACCCCACATTTTTTGTTGAATGCTTTTGACCAGCCAGCCGACGACACCGGGAATCAATACAAGGCTTGGCCCGACCAGTAATTGCAGGAACATTTGCCCCAGACGCGTGAAGATGGGAATGGTCTGCCACGAAGCGTACTCTGCCTGTTTTGCATAAAAGGTATTGGGCATGGGCGTGCCGCCGATGGCAAGATTAAACAAAAGATAGGGAACAAACAGCGAACCAAAGCCGATCAGATAACGCACAAATGCGATGAGTTTTGAACGGGTATCCTGCCCATTGAGCAGGATCGCCATCAGAACGGGACCGAGCAGAGTCAAACCGTCGGGGCGGACCCAGGCCGCTAGACCGGTGAGCAGGCCCAGGGTTAAATAGCGATGCGTGTTCGTCATCAACAAAACAAGAGCGGTCGTGACGATCAATCCATGAAACAGGGTTTCCATTCCAGACATCGCGGCCCATGCGAAATGCCATTCGACGGCAAAGAAGATTCCCACCCACGGAAACTTCGGGCGATATGAATCGACCAACGTGCGAACAGCCCATTCACAAACGACAGCCAGTGCAAAGAGTGTGAGCGCGCCAAGAAAATACGTCCAGATGTAGGGAGAGAGGCTGATGAGGAAGCCGATCGCCAGCAATGCCGACCAAAGCGGCGCAGTGGAACCCGCCGAGGGAATGCCGGGGCGGAATGCCCATTCGCCGCGCTGTGCAAGGTTGCGGGCATAAGTTTGGTGAATCCAAGAATCGTCGAGGGGAAAGCCGATGCCGTAATTGAAATGGCTTGCAAGCAAATAAATAACTGCAATGACAATCACCGCAGCGGCAAGGATCAAGAGGTCGCGATTTGAGATCTTATTTAGTTTCGAGTTTGTAAATGCGCGCACCATCAACATCACCTAGATACACAAATTTGTTGCGGCTATCGGGATTTTGAAAGAGATCCTTGATCGGGTCCAGAACAGCTTCAGGTTCCAACACCAGATAATATGCTTCGAATTCCTGGGCGGCTTGCAAGAGAGCCGTTTCGCCGCCATATGGAATGGAGATCGCAGAGCGGCCCGTGTTGAGATAATAGCCGGGCGCATTACGCGCCATGACGATATCCTGTTCCTCGATGCCGTGTTCGACAAGGAATTGGTCGACGGCTTTGTAATCGGCATCGATCTCGCCCCAGCCCAGTGTGAACACCCGCAGATAGACGACATAGACCGTGAGGATCATGGCGACCATGACCAGCGCGCTTCGAAACACAACCCGGTTCTGGTCATTGCCCCAGCCGCGTTTTCTCAGGGACACAAGGATCGACTCAAGGCCCAACGGTGCGAGAGTCCACCACATTGGCTGAAGTGCTGCGCCCGCATGGAAGAATGCGCCGCGCGCACCCGCAAAGGGGAAGAGAAAGGTCATTACAAAAAGAGGATCAGCCAGGCCATCGTGACAAGTTTGACGCGATCATCTTTTCGATAATAAATGATTCCCGCCACGATGAATGGAAATAATATGATTCCGCCATGCGCCGCGAATCCGCTTTGCAGATTCATATTCATTGCCCATAATCTGTCGTCGAGAATCTTGTCCCAGCCTTGAGCGAGGAATGATTCTTTGGTAATCAGTGTGGGCGGGTAAACAAAGGTCTGGTCGTAATTTTCGAGCCAGAGGGCGCGGCTTCCACCGGGAGCCATGGGCGTGCCGTACAAATTCAGATTGCGGATGTACCACGGCGACATGATGAGAAGGAAGCCAAGAAGAGCAAAGATGAAGGGCGAAGGATGAGGGAGGAAGGATGAAATCTTTTTCGCACGCCAGAGTGCAAATAGAAATGTAAGCGGCAGCCAAAGCAGACCGTCACTGCGGGAAAGCGCCATCAACCCTGAAAGCACGCCGAGTAAAAGCCAATTACGCATGCGGGTCGGGTCTTGCATGAGTTGTGTGGCGATGATGAAATACAAACCGCCAAACAACATGAAGAGACTGAAGTTATCCGTTACACCGACGAAGGGCGCGTGATAGACGGAAAAAATCGCCAGCATTCCAGATGCAATGGCGATGTCATTTTTTTGAGAAAAGGTGTAAGCCAGCGCGGCGGTCAGCGGCGGGACGAAGGCGGCGATCAAAAAGAAGAACAAGCGCGCCGAAGCAAAGGTGGTTTGACCGGTGAGCCACATCCCCAACGCAGAGACAATGGAAGCGAGGGGCATCCAATAGCTGTGGGATGGATGCGGAAGCGAAGTTGTGCCGTCTAAAAAATTCCACAGGTAGGGCTCGGTGAAACCTTTGCCGGTTGCCAGTTGAATTCCGCCTGCGTAGTAATAGTCTGAGTCGAGATAACCGGGGATCGGCTGGAATTGGGCGATGATGACTGGAACAGCAAGCCCGAAGAGAAAGAGGAAGAAGTAGGTGCGAAAGTTCATAAGGGGATTGGGTGATTGTCCTGCGACTATGCTCAGGATGGGGTTAGAGGCGGCTTGCAAGATCGCTCAAGATGCGCGGCGGGCGGATCGCCCACCAACGAATCCAGTATAAGCCAATGAAAGTAAAAAGGGGAAGAAACAGGAAAAGGCCTTCTTCGGCAATGATCCCAAAACGAGGCACGGCGAACAGGTACAAGGCCCAGGGCAATGTAAGCACAAGAAGCATCAACAGGATCGTGAGGAAGTTACCGATCTTATACCAGCGGTCGTGGACGATGGCGAATATTAAAGCGAGCGGAATAATCAGAACGGCGAGGTTTTCCATTTCAGTACGGAAACCAAGCAGAGGCGCCGCCGCAAGTGACAGACAGGCCGCCCAGTAAAAACGGCGGAAATCGCCGCTGCGGGCGGCGCTCCACTCGTAGCCGAGCGCGACGACCAGCAAGCCGATGAACAACCATGCAAAGGTGCCGCCGAACGTCGGCCAGATGCGGGTGAAAATGGAATGGACGTTGAATCCAAAATCTACTTTGATGTTGTTGATGGTGGCGCGGAAGAATGGAACCAGCCAGTTGGGATAAGCCATGAACGAAACAACCAACAGGATGAGGCTCGCCATAAAGAATCCTGCAAAGACACGGGTGCGCTTTTCATAATACATGCGCAAGGCAATGAGGACGAGAAACGGCGCGCCGACTTCCCAGTGATAGAAAGAGACCGCAATGAATGCGCCCGCGATCTCGTCCATTTCTGCGCGGAGGGCGACCAATATTTCAGCGTAGATCAACCCAAGCAGCAGGACAGGGCTGGCTTCGTAAATGGCCTGGAATGTATAAAAATTGAAAATAGCGATCAGGGGAAACAGAATGTAAAAAGGAATCGGCATTTCCCAATCGGTGAGGCGCAGGCTGATGATGGCGAGCGCGAACAAGGCCAGTTCGAGGATCAATGTAAATATCGCCCGGGCAAGCAACGGGTCGGGAAGAAGCGCGATGGGAAAATAGAGCAGGAGAATGTGAAAGGGCGTATCCAGAATGTAGGGTTCATCCCCGGCTGCGGCGGGACCTCCATACACCAATTGCTGCACACGGGCAGGGACTTCCCCGCTGTAGGGATCGAGCCTGTCATTTTGAAAGATGCGCACACTCACCCAATGAACGTAAAAATCGCCGCCATCTTTGAGGGTGAGGTTGGCAATGACCAGCGCGATGGATACGGCGACCACCAAAAACGAGACCAGCGCGATGAATTGATAATCGCGAGCCGTAAATGATTTTGAAGGAGGTTGAAAAGTAACGCTCAAATGATTTGCTCAACTTATGCAGAACATGGTGCAATGCGCCCAAACGTAAAAATTTCGCGCCCATTCGTGGAATTCGCGGCAAAAGCAAGATGCTTCACTTCGCTCAGCATGACATTGCACAAGATGGGCTATTGGATCACGTAACGAAAGATCGGGCGGGTGGGTGAATTGCGCGCGACTTCTTCGAAGCCAGCGTGTTTGAATGCGGAGGCCGTGCCTGTGAAGACAAAGGGCGCGGGCGAATCCTGTTTTGAATCCACAGGATAGCCTTCCACAATTTTACCGCCCTGCGCCTTCACATAATCGATGGCGGCTTTTAGCAACTCAACTGTAATCCCCTTGCGGCGATGTTTCTTTTCCATAAAAAAGCAGGTGATCGACCAGACTTCCTGATCGTCGACGGGTTTGAGGGTGCGTGAATGCGCGAGCTTTGGATAGGCGCTGCGCGGTTCGACAGCGATCCAGCCGATGGGATAGCCTTCGGAATAAGCCAGCAAGCCAGGCACGGTCTTCGAATCGACGATGGATTTTTGCATCTGGCGCGCAGTATCGCCAGCGCTTTCGGTGAATTCTTTTCCGCGCAATTTCCAGTGCATGCACCAACAGCCGCCGCATGCGCCGTGTTTGCCAAACAGCATTTCAAAATCACGCCACAATTTTTGTGTGAGCGGATGGAACGAGAGGTCGAGTTCTTCGATCAGGTTTCTTTCTTCGGTCCTTAACATTATCTGCCCTCAACAAGATGGTCGTGGTCAATTTTACCTGATGTCCATTCCTTGAATTGCGAAAGCACCACGGCGATAAAGATCAGCACCGCGCCAAGGATCTGAATGAACACCAGTCTTTCATCCAATAACAGCCAGCCAGAGAGAACAGCAAAGACAGATTCAAGACTCAGGATCAAGGCGGCATCGGCGGGCGGGGTATGCTGCTGCGCCCAGACCTGCAATGTATAACACAACCCGAGCGAGAAGAAAGCCGTGTAGGCGATGGCAAATGCCAGCGGCCAGTTAAAGCTCATCATCGGTTCGGTGAAAACGCCGACACCCAGATTTAACATGCCGCAGACAAAAAGCTGCCCCACAGAAAACGACATGGCTTCGAACTTCGAGGCGAATTTCCCCAGGATGATGACATGGAAGGTCCAAAACAGCGCGCCGATGAGTTCCAGCGCGTCTCCTTTCTGGACCTCGAACCTGCCGCCTGTTGACAAGAGGAATGCGCCCACCCCGGCCAAAACCACCGCCACGATCGACATCCAATGCGGTTTCTCGCGCCAGAAGAAAAACAAGACGAAGGGCACGAGCACCACATACAAAGCGGTGATGAAGCCCGCATTGCCCGCCGTGGTGTAGACCATGCCCGCCTGCTGAAGCGCACTGCCCGCAAACAAAAAGAAGCCCGCGATGAACATCCATTTGTATTGGGTTTTCGGCATGGAGGCGATGTTCGCGCGGCGGACGAGGGGCAGCACCACCAGCGCGGCCAGCAAATAGCGCGCGGCGTTGAACAGGTACACACTGCCCTGCTGACCCGCCACACGCTGGGCCACAAAGGCCGAGCCCCAAATAATCGAAACGACCAATAGTGTCAAATCTGCTCTTAAGCGCATGAAAAGGGAATATCCTCTGTTTCCTGTGTAATGATGGTTGTATAATGCTGTGTATATAGTCTGTTATGCGGATTGAGTCCGTATAACACCCCGCACGGGGGTATTTTACAGCATGAAGCTGTATAAAACATAGTTGGGCGGCTTCTTGCATAAGATAAGTAGGAAATCAAATGAAAAAGTTTTTCAAGTATATTTTGGAAATTAGTTGGCAATCATTAGCATGGGCATTTTTTGGCGCTATGCAAATGGTCGCTTTTTTTGAAATAAAACATCCTGCCGCATTTATTCTCGCAATCACTGGATGGGGCTCAATTAAGTGGGCAATCGCTATAGAAAAAAACCCCCGACAACGTTTGCTCTGCAAAGAGAATCGACCGCTTTCACTTCCTGAAAGAACACACTTGTTTCAGCAGGTTGACAAAAATATTGACTGAGCCACGAAAATCGGAAAAAGTCACATTTTTTCAATCTTTTGCGGGCAGGTCTTTCGCAGTCAAAGAGTCTTGCGCAATAAAACGCCGCCCAACAAAGCGTGCACCTGACGTGTGGGATTCTGCGGCATTTTCGAGCATTTTTCTGGCTTCGGGTTTTTCCTATTCCCAAGCAGAATCCACACCCGCCCACACGCAGGTAACGCAAACCGTTCGGCGGCTGGCAGATGGATCAAGTCGTTTGCTATAATCTAGTTAGCTGGAGGTGTCCATGAACACTGAAATAAAAATCTTGTTCTTTGCGAGTAACCCTGAAGACGTGACGCCATTGAATCTTGATGAAGAAATACGCTCAATAACAACCAAACTCCGCACCTCAGAGTATCGAGATGTACTTGATTTAATCTCAAGGTGGGCTGTTCGTCCAGATGATTTGCTACAAGAACTAAACACTCATAAGCCAACTATTGTACATTTTAGTGGTCATGGCAGTAAAACAGGAGAATTAGTTTTGATGAATGACTTACGTCAAGTTCAAACAGTGAGCCAAGCATCTTTACGGGCGTTGTTCTCAACCCTCAAAGACAATATTCGGCTTGTTGTCCTTTAACGCTTGTTACTCCAAAATACAAGCAATTGCTATTGCTGATGTAATTGATTGCGTCGTAGGAATGAAGACATCTATTAGTGACCAAGCAGCAATCACTTTCGCCTCATCATTCTATCGCGCAATTGGATTTGGTCGTTCTATAAAAGAGTCCTTTTGAACAAGGCAAAGTAGCCCTTCTGTTGGATGGCATTCCAGAACAGGATACGCCTGAATTACTTGTTCGTCAGGGTATTGATCCCGACTCGATCCGTTTAGTAGACGCAAAACCAATTCAAGAGAGAAATGACATCAATAAGAGAAATCAATCAACAAGCAATATTCAAGTAAATATTCATAACAGCGGAAGAATTGCCTTTTCATTAGATGGCGATGCTACTTACAATGAAAAGGAATGATTAGTTTTGCCAAAGATGTGACTTGAATTGAGACTTATTTCTAATTCTATCTAAAAGGTCTCTAGGTTGGAGGAAAAGATGGCAGACGAAGAACGCAAAGACAAAGATATTAGTGTGTCCGTAAATGATAGTGAAAGGGTCGTCATCTCTGGCACAGGAGATGCTATCTACAATGACCGTCGTAAAACAATCATTCAATTTCTTACCCCGAAGATATTACTATTGATTTTGCTCGCTATTGGGATAACTTATGTGTCTTTTACATATGGACCAGATACATATCACTGGATAATGAACAGGGCTGGCAAGAATGAGATTCTTGTCCTAGTAACAGACTTTAATGATCAAAGTGAAAATGTATCTTATGATGCTGCGGGAGGGATAACAGAATCTTTACAAAAAGCATTTAAGCAATATGCATTACCAAACATTCGTGTAGTTCGTATTCACAAGGCATTCCAACGAAATGAACAAGATGCTGTAAAGGCACTAGGAACAAGATATCGTGCAACAATTGTAATATGGGGTCATTATGACGACAGTGGTATGTTTCGCTTTATGATTTTGTCTGCTGACCAATCCATGTTACATATAAAAGACCCAGAAGATAAACTGGTAAACCTAGCCCACCCTCCAGATGACTTTACTTTATACGTAAACCAAGAATTGCCAACATCAATGACATATTTGACTCAATTCACTATTGGTCAAATATATTTTCATACCAATCGGCTTGGATCGCTCATGCTCACACCAAATTATTTGACGATCCATTAAGTCTATTCACAGCAGCTCTAAATCTCTCTCACAAATAGACTCTGCGAATTTACAAGAGAGTCGATCAATTATTTATATGTATAGGGGCTATGTTTATTATCTAAATGGAGAAACTGAGTTGGCGATTAAAGACTATGGCGAAAAGATTAAATTAGACCCAACAAATCCAGATGGATATAATAATCGTGCTGGTCTTTACATATCTTTGGGAGAGTACGAGCTAGCACTAGACGATATTAACAAAGCAATTAGTCTCGATAATGAAGCTGCACTAATGTATATTACAAAGGGGTGGTTGTATGAAGAACTTGAGGACT
>NZ_JADJKT010000042.1:0-98716 GCF_016705895.1 Candidatus Villigracilis affinis
ACCGTTAGCCATCTTCTTCGTCCATAATAATTGTGTACTGTCATCATCCCCTCGTGAGTCAACGTTTTGTTTACCCGTGCGTCTTGAATGTGTTGAACTAATATTTCAAAAAAAGAAGATGAAATTTGAGGAGAGAAGTATGAAGACAACAATGCTTCCAGAGAAATCCGATAGGAAATCGCCAGCAGGTGCAGATATTCGCATCCTTATGGATGGCAAAACGGGCGGAATGATCCACAGTACAGTTCCTCCGCATCAAGTAAATAAAGCGACTGTTCACGCAACAGTGAGTGAATTCTGGTATGTGCTGGAAGGGCATGGTGAGATTTGGAGAGATGATGGCAAAGAGAGCGGCGTCACCGTTCTTGTTCCAGGCACATCAATCGATATTCCAGTAGGAACAGCATTTCAATACCGAAATGTTTCAGACGAAGAATTGAAGTTCATTTGCATTACCATGCCGCCTTGGCCAGGCGAATCAGAGGCTACTTATGTCAAGGGGATATGGCAGCCAACGATTTGATGTTGTTAATCTCTCGAATGGAAGAGTAAAATAGGGAGACGATGGCTAACAAATCGTGCACTGATACTGGGATTCCGCACGATTTACAAGCATTTTTGGGTTATTGAGAGAGGCTCTAGTAACGCAAATCATTGGGCGGCAAGTTCCATGCTTAGCCTCGAGAGACAGGTTACGAAGCAAGTTTTCTCTCTGAGATAATCTTTTAGAAGAAGTGTCAGTCTGATTTCCCAAGCTAAAGGAGAATATGCACCATGAAACGTGAGACATTAGCCCATCGACTTGCTCGACGTGATGACCTTGATTCTCTCAAAGCATTAATGGATACGGCCATATCTGAGAACCAAAAGACGTTTCTTGACGAAAACCAAATTGCATCAAGCAGGGCAATTATGGGACTTGATACTCAACTTATCGATGACGGAACGTATTTTATTGTTGAAGCCGATGGCCAACTGGCGGGATGCGGTGGATGGAGTCGCCGTGCAACGATGTATGGCGGAGACCAAACGCCAGGGCGGAGTGCGGCTTTGCTTGACCCGATGAAAGACGCGGCAAGAATTCGCGCCATGTATACTCATCCCAATCACACCCGTAAAGGAATAGGACGGTTAATCATCTCGCTGTGTGAAGAAGCTGTGAAAGCGGAGGGATTCATGAAGATGGAATTGGTAGCGACATTATCGGGAGAACCACTTTACCGTGCTTGTGGGTTTGAAGCCTTACGAAGAAATTGTTGACGATCGCGGCGGTGCAGGGGTTCCACTTTTACGAATGAGAAAATCATTAGCATAAAATGCCGACCAACATAATGTAGACTGGGCGCTACAGACCATGAAGAGGAAATATGAAAACCAAGACCAACTTATGGGTGGTTATCTGGGTGCTGATTTCCCTCTCGGCTTGTCAGAGTGAGCCTGAGTTCATTAACCACGCTCCGCCAAACCTTGTTGTCTCCATGAATGTTTTTTCTGATGATGCTCTTTTAGCCAATTTTGGCTGTGATGAAATCCAGGCCCCATCGAGCTTTATCGGCGGGCTGGATCCATCCTATCCAATCGTCGTTTGCGCGAATCAATATATAACGGGCGAGGCAACAGAAGAACTGGCAGCGGTAGTCGAGAGTGGGCAATTCTTCTATTACACCGGCGGTTTGTTTGGAAGTTACGTTCGCTATATCATTTATCAAAACGGCGAATTCGTATTGCTCAAAACTGAAGAAGATTTGCGAAAGCTGTTTGCGCCCATTGAGTCCCCTGATGAATCCCTGAGTTATGTGTTGGCCGCTAAAAACCTGTCGGCATATTATAGTCTCCACTATGACTCTGCTTACGAGTACGAAGTTGACACGATTGAGGATACTTACGTCTCCGCCGAAACAGACGGTTACCTCGTCCATTTATTCCATGATCAGGTGTTTGGCTGTGGCCCGCACTGGATATCCGAAGTGGATGTTCACGTGTCTGTTGATGGAAATATCGAAGAACGAAGCAGTAGGCAAATCTTCAGAAACCCGGATCTTGACGACCTGTGTGTGGATTGATTTTGTGCGGACGCCTTTGTGTTTTTGCGGATGACCTTCAAGCCGTTCTGGCAAAATGCGCCCAACGAACCGTATAAGGATAAACTATGATTGATAAATTCATGAGAAACCCAACAACCAACTCATTGGCCGTGGTTGTTTTGGCTGCCTTGATCGTCAGTTGGGTACTGTCGGTCATTCTAATCTCGAAAGACACACCTGTTTCCGTGGGCAGGGGCTGGTATACAAAGCTGATGCTTTTGTTTTCCCTGCTTGGGGTTCCCGCTGTGTTGGATTTGATTCAAACAAATGGGATCGCACTTGCCTTTGCAGTCATCACATTTTTGATTCTAGCGCTCAATATTGTTGTCCTGCTCTTGCACATTATGGGAAGGATCTCTCATGGCCTTGTTAGGGATTGGAAGAAGTGGGCGGTTCCGATCCTGGCTGTTGGTGGAATCGCCGTAGCCGGGTATTTTACCTACCTTGAACTCACGGGCGAGACCGTATTGTGCGGTCCGTCAAGTGGATGCGATGATGTTCAAAACAGCAAATTCGCCGTTTTGTTTGACGTCGTTCCGTTGGGTATGTTCGGACTGGCTGGATACATCGCCATTCTTGCCGCCTGGCTGGCATGGCAATATGGGCCTGATGCTTTGAAGAAGACTGGTGTTTTATCCATGTGGGGTTTTTGTATGTTTGGCGTGATCTTTTCGATTTACCTCACGTTTCTGGAACCGTTCGTAATTGGCGCGACCTGTATGTGGTGTATTACTTCGGCTGTTTTTATGATGGTGCTCTTGTTGGTCACGACCTCGTCCGCACAGGAAGCATTTTTTGTGGACGATGTTTCATAAAACAAGAAAATGCTTTGAGGGGCAGGGCTAATAAAATGAATACTCTCTCAAGTAAGTATGAAGCTGTAAAAGAGGCTGTCTTTTATCTGTTGGGGATATTGCTTATCGGGGGATTTATTGTTCTTTATTTCCCGCGTTTTTTTGCCGTAGAAATGTTGCCGCCTGCCATCCGCTATTTGTTCTACCAGGCGGGGGTCAACTGGAGCATAGCCGTTAATGCTGGGATCTTCATTTTGTTCCTGTTGTTTCTGCCCTATCGAACCAAAGTCGAGTGGCGTTCAAAAAGCGCATTTGCTGCATTTATTCTAGCACTCATGGCGGAAATGTTTGGGATACCCCTCCTGCTTTATTTTCTATCCCCGATCATGCGTGTTTCTTATTATGACAAGCGACCTGGCGGCTGGCTCAATAATCCGCTGATTTTTGGTTGGAACGGTGCTGTGATCGGTGTATGGCTGACCTTGACCGGAATGATCCTTGTGATCATTGGCTGGCATCAAATCCACGGCGCAGGTGGACTGGTCACCACGGGGATATACAAATATATTCGCCATCCCCAATATACAGGTTTCTTTTTTTGTAATAACAGGCTGGCTTTTACATTGGGAGACTACGCTTACACTGGTGATGTATCCGATCTTGTTGGTGATGTATTATTTGCTGGCTCGCTGGGAGGATGCCGAACTCCTCAGGGAATTTGGAGGGGAATATGAAGCCTATCGACGGAAAACGCCAATGTTTTTCCCGGCGCTCAGATGAATAGCGGATTTATTGCCTGTTTCGTTTGATCAAGTTGGAAACAAAATGTAAAGGCTGCATGGGAATTGGAGTAAAAAATTGGTTTATACTACGCCCTTGGCAGCTTCCCGACCCTTATCCAGAATGGGGGGCGCCGAGTCCGTCTAACTGTCTGTTAGCGTAAAACGTTGGGCGAATGATCCGCCAGAGGAAAGGTACTATGAAATTATGTAAAGTTGGTTTTCATAAATGGGTTTATACCAGCGATGAGGAGGGCCGTTGGTGTGAAAAATGCCAGAAAAAACAGCAATTAAATAATGAGGGGAAGTGGGTTGAAGTCCGTTCGGTGAAGCGGGCGGAAGGATGAGAAGAAATTCTGCCAGTGCCCGAGCGATTATACGATCTCGATCCGATCGATGTCCTGTCCACGGTGTGGGTTGCCTCGTCGTCCGCGTGTGCTTCCTACGAAGAATGGGAGTGCTTCCCAATCTAGATAAAGAAATTTATATCGCCCATAATTGGGCTGGAATATTTTGACCAAAATAAGATAGATCAGGCCTCCGAATAAAAATCGGAGGCCTGATTGTATTTAACTTGCAGGGTTGTTTATCTGGCGTACGCGTCGAGGAATTCATCCCAGCCAGTGGTTAGGGCGAAATCGATTGTGGAACGGTAGTATGTGTAATTCGAGTCCTTGCCTGCTGCGCTGGAGATGTAATAGATGGTGATTCCATGAGCATCCGGATAGCCGTTGACGTGATGCTCGTTCAATACCACGCCTGTGATGGCATTCATTACGGCTTGACTCTTGTTCTTGATATTGGTGTCGGCCACATTGCGTTTGATCTCGTAGGCCATGTCGTACAGGTCTTTATCCATCGGCGCCTGCCAGAAATTTTGGGTGGCACCAAAGGCACGGTCATATTTTTTGCGGTTGGCGGCGAGCCCGTTTTTCAAGGCCACAGACCATTGATCCACAGCGGTGTACAAGGCGTCGAAGCGGCTGTCCACGGCCACAGCAGACCAGGTCTTGTCGTTGGATGCGCTCTGACTCGTGGCGATCGCTACCTGGTCGGCGGTCATGTTCGGGTTGGCTGCCAGCTGCGCGAGTACGACATCATATTCGATTCCATCCCAGCCGACATATTCCTGCGAACTGGAAACAGCAGTGGCATACCCGTGCCAGGCGTTGAAGACTTCGATGGATGCCATATTGCATCCGTCATAGCCGACAACATCAATAAAGCCAAGTGAGGGGAGTGCTGTCTTCAATTCATCGAGGTCAAGCGTGTCGGCGTCTGTATCATCTTCCATCACATAGCCGGGATGCCAGTTCCAGCCGTGACCCCAAAAGTAAAGCGCATAATGATCAGCGGGGTAATTGGTTTTTGACCATGAGACGAAATCAATAAGCGTTTGTTTATCGCCCATGTTGCGCTCGCCCCAATCAGCAACGGCGCTGGCGGAATCGGCGATCATGCCTGTTGTGACATGATACAGCTTGGTGGTCTGCCAGTCTCCGCGGCTGACGTCGTAGCCAGGGCCTCTGTCTGCAAGCGCAACCACTTGCACGTTCGCACTTGACCCGCTGGGCGCAAGTTCGAGTTCCAAATCTTTTACAACGTAATCTTCAAGATTGTTATCTCCTGAGATGTAAACCATCACGGTCCACTTTGCCTGCGTGGGCGGCGCAGCCTGTGCAGTGCCTGTAACGGTGGAAAGCAAGGCGAACAAGATTGCAACGGTCACGATCAGATGTACTGACTTACGCATACGGTTTTCTCCTGAGTTGGGAATAAGTTTTGCGTGCTCGTGTGTGTGGTTGCAGTTTGAGAATTATGTGTCAGGCATCTCCTTTGGCGATTGAGACTCAGTGTAGCATACCGTGCCATATGAATTCAATAGTTCAACCCTTAATAAACGGCGTCGTTGCGGGTCTTGATGCTTGGATTTATACTTTGAAAGTGCAATGAAGGATGTGTAGCCACCACATGAATAATCGTAAACCCTTTGACCTGGATGATTACATCCAAAAGATACAGAATGGTCCCTGCTTTATTTGCGAGATGCTTGCAGGGCGTTTGCAGGGCAACCATGTCATTTATCAAAATGAACTATTCATCGCCTTCCTCAATAAATTTCCCACTTTGTATGGCTATGCTTTGGTCGCGCCAGTGGCACACAAAGAGCAGGTGACTGGCGACTTTACGCTCGATGAATATCTCGCGCTGCAACGGGCGATCTATCAGGTCACGGAAGCGGTCAGGAGAACAGTCGAGTCGGAACGCACGTACATTCTGTCATTGGGCAGCCAGCAGGGGAATCGACATGTCCACTGGCATATCGCGCCTGCGCCGTTTGGCCTTCCATTCAAGGAACAACAACTCGAAGCCTTGCGCACCGCCAATGGGGTGCTCGAAATCCCAGAGGATAAAATGGCGGAGCTTGCAAACCGCATCCGCCAGAACATGAAACTGGATGATTTGTAAAATCGGTACGGGCTATTGCAGAACAACAAATTGATCTGATAATAAAGAAACATGGAATTCCATACTGCGACCTTCACGTTGCGTGTATGTTTGTATTTAATCATATTAACGTCAGGAGTAAAAAATGTATGCAATGTGTGGAAAATTGATCGCCAAACCCAGCCAACGCGGGCAACTCGTCGAGATCCTCTTGCGTGCTGCGCAGACCGTTGGTCAACTTTCGAGTTGTCGTTTATATGCCGTCAATGAAGATCTTGCGGATGAAGTCACGGTCTGGGTCATGGAGATTTGGGATGACAAGGAAGCGCATGATGCTTCGCTGAAAGATGAACGCGTCAGGGCGTTGATCGCGGAAGCCATGCCGTTGGACCTGACTGCCTCGCTTCCAGTTGAATCCCCAACCCCGCCTGTGACGGGGGAGCGGATCATCCAATTCTCTGGCTACGATTGGGTTGTCCGCGACGGTGGCTTAAGCGGACCTGGTCCAAACACGTGGAGCGGAAGCAACGTCTGGGTGGACGAAAATGGTGACTTGCATTTGAAGATCAGCCGAACCGAATCTGGCTGGACCTGTGCAGAGGTCACGACCACCGAGCGGCTTGGATTTGGCATCTACCAGTTTCAGGTCATCGGGCCAATTGACCAGTTGGATGCCAACGTCGTCTTCGGCATGTTCAACTACCCAACCGAGGATGTCGGATCCAATGCTACCAACGAAATTGACATTGAATACGCCCATTGGGGTAACCCTGAATGGCCGATCGGGAACTTCACGGTCTGGCCTGCCCAAAGCGGCGTGGAGCAGACTTCAGAATCTTTTCCCGTCACACTAAATGGAACATATACCACTCATCGCTTTGTGTGGGAAAGCCAAAAGATTCTTTTCCAAACCCTGCATGGTCACCGTGATGACGATGAAAATGAGATTGCCAACTGGTTGTACAAACCAGATGAACCCTTGGTTCACATTTCACAGCAGGCCATGCCTGTCCACATCAACCTGTGGCTGTTCCAAGGTCAACCGCCTGTGGATGGAAATGAAGTGGAAGTTGTTATCCACAGTTTTACATTTGCTTCGTTGGGGAAATAGCAGGCTTTATCTGAAATTAAATTTGGACGCAGAAAACACTGATTTCGCTGACCAAGATGAAACAAATCTGCGTTTCTCTGCGTGGATCAGCATCCAAAAAGTGTCTTTAGCTTGTTGCGGAAAAAGTCAGGTAAAGATATTGACAACATGGGTTAGATATTTGTTGTCTGGAAAATATGGCTGCATTCCTTCATGCACACCCAAAAGGTAATTTGGGAAGTTTTTTGAAATCTGGATGCTCATCGATCATTTTAACGATCATTTCGAATAACTCACGAAGGCGGTCTGCTTCTGGCGCAGTGGGTTGAGTAATATCGTCAACCCAGCTTACAGTTGTTATTGTTTCACCGTCCACGACGGTCAGTTTGTAGTGGGGAGCAGGTGTGATCTTGCTCATGGCACCATCGAGCGGAGTGGGTATGACGTAGACCGCAGGGTATTGGGGCAGGCCGATCGCATATGTTTTCTGGCGGATTTCTTTCATTTGTTCCACTGACAAGGCCAGTGAAATGGTTATGGATGGTTCATATATGCTGCGGTCTTGTATGTATTCTGCCTTAAATGTATCGAGTACATTTGTGGAGCAGGTGCCGTATTCAAAAATGAAGCCGAAACTGGTTTCCGATTGCTCATTACTTTCCGCAACTGTAGGTACGGGTGGCAATGTCGTTGATACCTGAGTTGAATTGCAGCCAACGACCAGGCTGAATTGCAGGAGCATGATCACCAGCCAAGTGACACTTTTCAAGCCAGCCAGTTGAGTTGGTGCTTTTCTATTTTTTGATTGCATATTATTCCTTCTTGAAAACTTTTTCTTTAGAAATCATTTCCCGATAGGCAATAAAAAGTATAGCATAATCCGCAAAACAAAAAACGCCCTTCTGAAAAGGACGTTTTTGATTCTCAAACTTACTTGCTACTTTCCGCCCTCCGCCTTCGCCTCACGCCGTGCGCGCAGCCAACCATTTAGGCTGTATTTCACCACGCGTTCATTGCCTTCAAATAATTTTTTCAGATTCGGGCGCAGCGCCCAGATCAGCAGAAGTTCTGCCCCGACTCCGTACCAAACATAGGCCCACGGCAAAAGTCCCTGCGAAGCGCGGACCGCGAAAACGATGATCGCAAATAACGCCACCGCCATCGTGGTGATGGAAGCAATGCCGATGCTAAAAAAGGTCAGCATGCCGAGCGGCAAAATGATGAGGATCGAGCCAGGCCATAGCCCCATGGCGCCGCCCACAGAGGGCGCTCCGCCCGCACCGCCACGAAAGCGAACGATCTTCCCATTTTCATCGCGCTCGATCAGAAAGACTGAATAGTTGTGCCCAAGAATGGCGGCGATCGGTGCAAGCACATGCACCCAGGTTTGGTCCGGGGTCAGCCAGCGTGCCACCCATACCCCCACCGCACCTTTCAAGATATCGAGCATGGCGGTTCCAAAGCCCGCCCAAAATCCTGCGGCGCGCATTGCATTGGTTCCGCCTGTGCGGCCGCTTTCAACCTGGCGGATGTCCTTTCCTGTTTTCAGCTTGACGATCAGAAGCCCAAATGGGATCGAACCAAAAATATACGCCAGTAGAATAATCCCGATATCAAACACAATTTGCATTGAAACTCCTCCGATTTGGTTGTAAACATAAAACACAAAAAATGAAATAAGGTTGCTAGAGGATTTGCAAAGTCACTTCACGGAAATCACCATGCTCGATCCAGAAACCACGGGCACGCCACGCACCGTCCACGCGCGCGAGGATGACATACACCACTGCATAGGCGGCCTCCGCGATGTCGGTGGGCGAAACAGTTTCAGGTCCAGTTGGATGCGAGTGGAAGATGCCGATGAGGTCCAGCCCGTTGGATTCGATCCACTCGAAGGCATGCAGCTGCTCGATGGGATCCATCACGTATCGCACTGGACTTTGAGCCTGATTCTGCACCACAAGCACAGACTCTACCGTTGAGCCCTGACCTGCCAAAAGCCCGCAAGCCTCCAGTGGCGCATGGTTATCCACATGCGCGATCATCTTTTGTAGTTGTTCATTTGTAAGCGTGAGGGAATTCATTGAAGTGATGGAGTGGGTCGCAGTCATTAATTCAATAGAAAAGCCGAGACCCAGGCCAGACCCACAATAAGGATCGGCCCCACTGCGGCGCGGCGTAATGGCGTATTTTCGGTCAGGCTTGCGGAGAGCATCGTCAGCGCATACAGCGGCCCTGTGAGCGCAAGTCCAAATTGAATGGGGGTCAGCGGCCAATAATGAAGGCCTGCCCCTATCTGAGAGCAGACGATACCGATGCCGAGCGCCCAGGGGAAATCCCAGCGGTCGGTGCCGTCGAGGTGCAAAATGCGCAGGCTGATCAACCCCGCCACGATCAAAACCACAGGAAAAAGTAAAAACATGCGCACGCCTGAAAAGCGCAGCGATGTGGCGAGGATGAGAAAGAGAGCATACGCAAGTGCAGTGAGCCCCGCGCGTGCAAATGCATATGACGGCGCAGATGGTTCAACGGTGATGTACTCAGCCAGAAAAACAATGACGAGCAAACTTGCGCCGAAGGCGAATGCGATCCACCAGGTGATGCCGTTGGGTAACAGTGCCAGCGGCGAACCGATCACGAATGTGGTCAGGGTGGGAAGCATGAGATGTTCGATGTTCGGCTTCTTCCCAAGGCTGGGGTGGCCGCGTGTCAACCAGTCCATGCCTGCGGCGGTGAGCGCAGCAGCGAGGATGGTCATGGCTGTGCCGAGGGTGAGCGGGTAGGCAAAATAGAACCCCGGCAACTCGATTGTCAGCGTAAACTGCGGCGATTGGATCAGGCGGGTGAGGGCAAAGGTCAACAGCACGGATGCGATCAGCACGCCCACGCGGTCTGCAGATGGCAGGTAGGAACGGTTCTCTTGCATGTAAAGATTGTACCTGTGGGGGCACACAAGCGCAAGCAGGGGTATGGTAGAATCAATCTGTTATGGAAGTTTCACGCATAGAAAACCTGCCAACGCCCCCCGGAATCATCAATTCAATCAAAGCGGGCTTCGATATGATCGCCTCACATATCACGGCGATCCTGTTGCCGTTGATGTTGAATCTGTTTCTCTGGTTGGGCCCGCGTTTACGCATGAACGCCCTATTCGATTCGATTAAAAGTGAAGTGATCGCGATCTGGAAAGCCGGCGGTGTTCCCGCCGAGGATATTCAGCTCATTTTGTCCTGGTATGAAACGACGATTCCCAGCATCAACTTATTCTGGCTTTTGCGCACGCTTCCCATCGGGATCTCGAGCCTGCTCTTTCCACAACAGACAGCCTCTACGCCT
Source organism: Candidatus Villigracilis affinis (assembly GCF_016705895.1). Taxonomy (NCBI): domain Bacteria; kingdom Bacillati; phylum Chloroflexota; class Anaerolineae; order Anaerolineales; family Candidatus Villigracilaceae; genus Candidatus Villigracilis; species Candidatus Villigracilis affinis. The sequence continues at coordinate 10,532 of NZ_JADJKT010000042.1, forward strand.
TTGGGAAGTCCCCTCATCTTGCAGGTGAGCGCGGTCAGCCTTGTGGGTTGGATCTTCATTTTGAATCTTCTCGGTTGGATCGGCGGTGGTTTGTATTTCCGCAGTGTGGCATGGCTGGCAATTCAAGATAAGAACAACCCGCCCATTCGTATTTCCCGCGTCATCGTGCAGACGGTGCTTACATCCATTTTTTGGAGCATCCTTTCCGTGATGATCCTGGTGCCGGTGTTTCTCGTGCTGGCGGTGGTGCTTCAATTTAGTCCGTTCATTGCCAATTTGCTGGTCTTGTTCCTGAGTCTGGTTTCGATGTGGGTGGTCGTGCCGTTGTTCTTCTGGCCGCACGGGATCTTTCTCCGACGCCAGAATTTTGCGACAGCCATTTTCAGCAGTGTGCAAATGACACGCTTCACACTGCCCACAAGCAGCATGTTCGTGCTGACGATTTTCCTGCTTTCGGTGGGACTCAATTTTCTGTGGAGCATTCCTCCCCAGGATTCGTGGATGACGCTGGTCGGCATCTTTGGTCACTCGTTTGTGACCACGGCCTTGCTGGCGGCAAGTTTTGTTTATTATCGGGATATGAATACCTGGTTGCAGGCTGTGATCGAAAAATTACGTCCAACTGCCGTCACGAAAGCATAGGCAGGGAGACATTCCGTTTGGCACTATAAATTGTTGGAGGTTGTAATGGCTGAAAAAGAGAAGAAAATTAATTATGATGTAAGTTCCATTCAAGCCCTTGAAGGCATCGAGCATGTGCGTAAACGCCCTGGTATGTACGTGGGCGGTACGGACATTAAAGCGTTGCATCACCTTGTTTACGAAGTTGTTGATAATGCCATTGACGAAGCCCTTGCCGGGGTGTGTAACAGAATCGATATTACCATTCACCCCGACAGCAGTGTCACCATTGAAGATAATGGACGTGGTATCCCGGTAGGTCCGCATCCTTCGAAAAAGGATGCCAATGGCAAGCCAATGGAAACATTGGATGTGGTCATGACAGTGATCGGCGCAGGCGGCAAGTTTGGCGGCGGCGGGTACAAGGTTTCCGGCGGTTTGCATGGCGTGGGTGTTAGCGCCGTGAATGCTCTTTCCGAGTGGATGGTCACAGAGATCAAACGCGATGGCAAACTGTGGCGTCAGGAATACAAGCGCGGTGTGCCACAAGGTACCATCAAACAGATCGGCAAAGTGAAGGACGAGACCGGTACCAAGCAAACCTTCCGCTTTGACAAGCAGATATTCACGGAAGATATTGACTTCCGCTTCGATACACTGGTCCAGCGCTTCCGCGAAATGTCCTTCGTGGCACGTGGCGTAACCATCAAGTTTGTTGATGAGCGCGCCGAACGCGAGATGACCTTCTATTTCGAAGGCGGTCTCACATCCTTCGTTCGTTATTTGAATCGCAATCGTGAAACCCTGCACCCTGTTGTGCATGTTGAAAAAGAGATCGAGAATATCGGCATCGAAGCCGCGATCCAATATACCGATGCCTATACCGAGTCGGTGTATTCCTTTGCAAATACGATCAACACCGTTGACGGCGGTACCCATTTGACGGGTCTGCGTTCTTCATTGACTCGTGTGGTGAATGATTACGCCCGTAAGAATGGCCTGCTCAAGGATGCTGACCCGAACTTCTCCTGGTGATGACACGCGTGAAGGTCTTACCGCAATCGTGTTTGTAAAACATTTTGATCCGCAATTTGAATCACAGACCAAAGTCAAGTTGATGAATCCTGAAGCACAGACTTATGTCACGCAGGTGGTTGGCGAGGCCTTTGGAACTTTCCTCGAGGAAAATCCACAGGCGGCCAAGGCGATTATTGCGAAATGTCTTACTTCGGCCCGCGCGCGCGATGCGGCTCGTAAAGCCCGCGATCTCGTCATCCGCAAGTCTGCATTGGAATCGCTTACTTTGCCCGGTAAACTGGCCGATTGCTCCGAACGCGATTCGTCCAAGACCGAGCTTTACATCGTGGAAGGTGACTCGGCAGGTGGCTCTGCCAAGCAGGGACGTGACCGTCATTTCCAGGCGATCCTCCCGCTGCGCGGTAAGATCCTGAACACCGAACGCGCCCGCCTCGATAAGATCCTGGGCAACAACGAAGTCAGGTCGCTTATCTCTGCACTGGGCACCGGAATTGGTGACAATTTCGATGTCGAAGGTCTGCGCTATGGTCGTGTGATCATCATGACCGACGCAGACGTGGACGGCAGCCATATCCGCACACTGTTGCTAACCTTCTTCTTCCGTTACATGCCGCTTTTAATCGATGAAGGTCATCTTTATATTGCCCAGCCGCCGCTTTATCGTGTTGCTTATAAGAATCAAGTCAAGTATGCGTATAGCGACAAGGAAAAGGATAAGCTGGTCAAGGAGATCGGCAATGATAAAGTCGGTATCCAGCGTTACAAAGGTCTTGGTGAAATGAACCCAGACCAGTTGTGGGAGACGACGATGAACCCCACCAATCGCACCCTGCTTCTCGTCACCGTGGATGATGCCGCCGAAGCAGACCGTACCTTCGATATGCTCATGGGCGATGCTGTGGATCCACGCAAAAAGTTTATCCAGACCCATGCCAAGAGCGTGAGGAATCTCGATATTTAGCGTATCAACTTCGGGTTTGTGGCGAAGCGCGAATTTCATTCCAAAAAAGTGCATTTTAAGAAGAGGCCGCTTTGCGCGGCTTCTTTTTGTTATCCGCCTTTCTTCTTTGTTATGAAAGTACCATATACTGCCAGCGCGGTTGTAGAGTAAAATTCAAATACTATGGTGGCTCGAAGCATGCAGCGCAGTGCGCAGACCAGCTTTCAACGGAACAGTACCCTCATTAACCAGATATTGCAATGGGTTTTGTTTGCATATCAGGCGATTGCAGTTGTTATTTTCCTGTTGAGTATGTATCTCTCGGTGCGCTGGTTTCAGCAGCCGTTTATCGGGGCGTTTTATGAACATACATTGGTGTTCAATGGTACAGGTCCTGGTGAGCCATCACCCGAATGGGCATTATTTGGTCAGGTTGTAGTCGGTGATCAATTAACTGCGATCAACGGCGAGTCGGTGAGCAGTTCTGAGCAGATCCATTCCATTTTGAATGATCGTGTGCCCGGTGAGAACGTGATTGTTACGGTCCATTCAGAAGCAGGGGATCGCGATCTGAATGTCACCTTGCACGAGTTTCCGTCCTCAAGTCGAACAACTTATTTTATTGTCCCTTCCATCCTGAGTTTGATTTTCCTGATCGCAAGTTGGTGGATCTTTGGCCTGCGCCGCAATGAACCTGCCGGTCGGGCTTTTCGCTTTTTACATCGTCGCTTGCCATTATTACAGGCGCTTATTTTAATCTTATAACGACCCACGAATTTACGGTTGTCTGGGTCTTTGGTTGTGCGCTGGCCGGTGGTGCTTTATTTGACCTTGGGCTTTCCTTCCCGCTTGAACCGCGTGCGGTGATTAACCGTCCATACCTGCGCTGGGTGGGCATTGTCATTGGGATTGTGCTGGCTTTAATCAATTTCACGACGTTGTTCAATTTTGATCAGCCCACTGCATATATTCCAAGCTGGCAATATATCTACGCTTTTATCGCATTAGGCATTATCTTTTACATTGGCACAAATCTCTATCAGGCATTCTTTGCCCAATCTCCGGTTGTGAAGACACAATCGCGCGCCATTCTTTTGGGTACATTGCTTGCGTTTGTCCCTGTAGGGATCTGGTTGGGTTTGGGAGCGATTCGGCCGCTTAATTTTTCGCCTTACCTGTTCCTGCCGCTTGCTTTTTTCCCCTTGACCATTGGCTATACCATTTTGCGCTTCCGCTTCCTGCGGACCGATGATTTTGTGCGGCGCGGGTTGATGTATTTCTTTCTGACAGCCTTTGTCATGGGCGGATATGCATTAATCGTAACGGGCATCGGCCTATTAATTAATACCAGCACCGATGTGCTTACCAACAACCCCTATCTTGTGGGTGGGTCTATGTTGTTGCTTGCGCTCCTGCTCGAGCCTTTCCGTGTGCGCCTGCAAACGATCGTAGATAATACGTTTTTCCGTGGCGAGCGTGCTCTGGCGGAAAAACTTGAGACTTTCTCTCACAGCCTCACCACTGCATTGGACCTCAATTCGATCAGCACGATCCTGCGCGAACAAATCGCTTCAACCCTGACCCCGAGCAGGATCCACATCTACACATACGATTCTCTCAACGACTTTTTCTCTGCCCTCCCCGGCGAAGACCGCCGTCCGACAAGCGATATCCGTTTTACGACGACAAGTCCATTCGTACGTTATTTTGAAAATGAACACCTGCCTTTGTATTTGGACACTGCTGCAGCATTGCCCCCGGCGCTGCAATCGGAACAATCGCGTCTGGCTTTGCTCGGCGCTCGCTTGTTTGTTGTTCTACCGGGCAAGAAACGTATCAACGGTTGGCTCGCGCTGGGACCGCGTTTGTCTGGTCAGCCATATACTCCGCGCGACCTGAGATTCCTTGAAAATATCTGCGATCAGGCATCCGTTGCGATCGAGCGTATGCAGACCGTTGCCCATCTCGAACGTCAGATTCAGGAAATGAATGCATTGACCCGCGTTTCGCAGGGTGTCAATGTGACCCTGACCTTTGACGATGTGCTCGAATTGATCTACGCCCAAACTGCGCAGATCATTCCCACCTCGCATTTTCATATCACCTTGTATAACGAACCCAGCGACTATTACTACTACGGCTTCTGTGTGGAAAATAATGAGCGCATCCCTGACCGTGAGAACCTGCCATTTCCGGTCAACGCAGGCCTAAGCCCCGAAGTGATCTCGAAGAGTCGCCAGATCATGACACAGGATTACATCCACGAGTGTCAGGCTCGCAGCCTCACCCCAATTTTGGAAAACGTCTTTGCGTGGATGGGCGTTCCGCTCAATGCAGGCGCAAAATCGATCGGTGCGCTTAGTATCGGCAGCCGAGATGGTGCTACGGCTTATACGCGTGGCCAGCTCGAACTTTTGCAAGCTATTGCAGATCAGACAGCAGGCGCGATCGTAAAAGCCCGCCTGCTTGAAGAAACGCAGCAGCGCGCGCATCAGCTTTCCACGTTGAATGAGATCAACCGCCAGTTGACATCAACGCTTGAGTTGAGCCCTTTGCTTCAGAACATCCTCGAAAATGCCGTGGGCATTTTGAATTGTGAAGCGGGCAGTTTGTTCCTCGTGGACGAGCAGACCAAGGAATTGGTTTTCAAGGTAACTGTAGGGCCTGTGGCCGCGAACCTGATCGGTCAGCGTTTGCCGCCCGGTACAGGAATCGTTGGGCGTGCAGTGCAATCGCGCGGCCCAGTGATCGAAAATGAGGAGCACCGCTCTGCCTCAAGATTTAAAGGAGTGGATCAGCAAACAGGATTTGTAAGCCGCTCATTGATGGCTGTTCCGCTACAAGTCAAAGACCGTGTGATTGGCGTCGTTGAAGTGATCAACCGCCGCGATGGTCTTCCGTTTGTTTCCGGTGACCAGGACCTGTTGACGGCATTTGCAGGTCAGGCGGCGGTTGCCATCGAAAATGCGCGTCTTTATACACTCACTGATCAGGAACTCGCGGCTCGCGTGGAAGAACTTTCGGTCATGCAGCGCATTGACCGCGAATTGAACGCCAGCCTTGAAATGGACCGTGCCATGCGTATCACATTGGAATGGGCGCTACGCCAGTCTGATGCAGAGGCGGGTTTGATCGGTATGCTGGAAGAAGGAAAATTGCGCGTCATGGCACATCAGGGTTTGGATGATCGTATGGCGAACCTGCCAGACCAGACCATGAAAATCGAAATACCCGCCATGACTCTCTCCATCGAAAATGGACAGCCGCAAAGCCAGTCTGTTACGACTTCGAATGAGAAATTGCTTGCCAACGCGCATACCCAAATGATCATCCCGATCCGCCGCGAAACGACAGTCATTGGTCTGCTCCATTTGGAGAGCACCAGCGATTCGCAGGTGGATATCGGCTTTCTTACCCGTCTCACCGATCATGCCGCCATCGCCATTTCAAATGCGCAATTGTTTGGCGAAGTTCAGCGTGCCAATACAGCCAAGAGCGACTTCGTGTCCTTCGTGGCGCATGAACTTAAGAACCCGATGACCTCTATTAAAGGCTATACCGAGTTGATCGCGGGCGGGGCGGTGGGTCAGATCAACGAAATGCAGACGAACTTCCTGCATACCATCCGTTCGAATGTGGAGCGTATGTCCACACTGGTTTCGGATCTTAATGACAATTCCAAGATCGAGGCTGGTCGTCTGCGTTTGGAATATAAAGCCACCAACGCGCCAGACCTTGTGGATGAAGTATCACGCTCTCTCAAGCGCCAGATTGAAGATAAGAAACAAACCCTCGAAACCGCCCTGCCTGAAAAGATCTCTCTCATGTGGGCGGATCGTATCCGTGTCAGTCAGGTGCTGGTGAATTTGGTCAGCAATGCCTACAAATACACACCCGAGGGCGGTGCCATTCAGATTGGCGTGGAAGAGACCACGAATCATTGGGACCCGGAAGGCGCAGTACGTGTGGTCCATTTTTGGGTCAAGGACAATGGCATTGGTATGACCATTGAAGATCAACAAAAGATGTTCCAGAAATTCTTCCGCTCGGATGACCCCAAAGCCCGCGAAGCGCCGGGGACAGGTCTGGGCTTGAATATTACAAAGAGTTTGGTTGAAATGCAGGGCGGCAAGATCTGGTTCGAGAGTGAATACCGTAAAGGTACGATCTTCCATTTCACGATCCCGGTTGCGGAAGAATAGCGAGGCGTTATGGCATTGTTTGCATCCGTAGGATCTGCCCAGGCGTTGGATGGGCGCGAAGCTGGCTTGCAGGCGGCGCATCAGGCCTTGAATCATCTGGGCGCGAATTCGCCGGTCTTTGCCATGGTGATCGCTTCTCATCAATATCAGGCGCGTGAAGTATTAAATGGTGTAACCAGTTTATTGGGTGAGCTTCCCATGATCGGGTTTAGTTCGCCTGCCGGTCTTACCAATGAAGGTCATTTTCAACATTCAGTTGTGGTGGCTCTTTTGAGCGGCGATTTTCAAGCAGATGCGATGTGGCTTCCAGGGTATGCGCAATCTGGCAGGGAAACTGCTGCCAAAGTTGCTGATCATGCCGCGGCGCGTGAAGAGCGTCAATCCCTTTTGGTATTTGCAGATGGTTTCAATGGAGATGCGGAGCAATTCTGCGGCGCGATCCCATCTGGCATGAGTGTGCTTGGCGCGCTTTCAAGCGGCGATATCAACACAGGTAATACTTATCAAATGACGGGCACACAAACCGGCACTGGCGGTATGGTGGCGGCGTTCTTGCGCGGTGAAATAAAGATCGGCGTGGGGTACGATCATGGCTGGGACCAGGTGGGAAAGCAATTCCGTGTTACGCGTTCGCGCGGTTTCTGGCTGCGCACGTTGGATGGCAGACCGGCTTCTGAAGCCTATGCCGCGCTTTTCGGTTATCCCGCACGTGATTGGGCTTTTCCGCCTTTAAGTTATCTTGCGCGTTTATATCCGCTTGGCATAGAGTTGGGTGATGATCTGGTTGCGCGGGCTCCCATTCGCGTTGAAGCAGATGGAAGTTTTCGCATGAATGCCACCATTCGTGATGGGATTGATGCGTATTTACTGGTGGGAAGCCGTGCCGCATGTGAGCGTGCAGCGCGTGATGCGGCTCAACAAGCCTTGTTGAAACTCGGCGATGCGAAACCTGTGTTTGCGCTCGTGCTGGTGGATATCGCCTGGCAGATGTTGTTGAAGGCAAACCCTGGTGCGGAGATCGAAGCGGTGCGCGATATTCTCGGCGCAAATGTTCCAGTGGCTGGCGGTTATACACTGGGGCAGATCGTTTCAGCGGATGATGCAACGCCAAAATTTCTTAATCAACACATTGTGGTGATCGCATTCGGAGAACCTGTTCAAAGCAGTTAGGATTTATGGATAATAAAGACCCCGACTTGATATCAAGTCGGGGTCTTTTTTTTTCTGAGCTATGCGATTTGGATTAGTTAAAACGACACTTGCGGAAGCTTCTTCATCGCTTCCTGCACCGCCTCGGCAGGATACTCGAAATCTTCGAGTTTCCCGTTAAGGTAGTTTTCGTAAGCGGCCATGTCAAAGTTTCCGTTGCCGGAAAGGTTGAAGAGGATGACACGTTTTTCGCCTTTGGCTTTTGCATCCATTGCTTCGTTGATCGCAGCACGGATGGCATGTGCGGATTCAGGCGCGGGTACGATTCCTTCTGCATTCGCAAATTGGATGGCAGCTTCAAAAGTCTCTCTTTGCTTGACGGCTACAGCGTCGATGTGACCGGCATCGACCAGTGCGCTGACGCTGGGCGCCATTCCGTGATAGCGAAGTCCGCCTGCGTGAATGCCGGGTGGCATGAAATCATGACCCAGTGTATGCATCTTGACAATGGGCGCCATCTTCGCGGTATCGCCGTAATCGAAGGTGTATACACCCTTGGTCAGGGATGGGGTGGCTGTTGGTTCCACAGCGACGAGGCGGGCGCGTTTTCCGTTCTTGAGGTTTTCACGCAGGAAGGGGAAGGCGATGCCTGCGAAGTTCGATCCGCCGCCAGCACAACCAATGACTACATCAGGATATTCATTCGCCAGATCCATCTGCTTCAACGCTTCTTCGCCAATCACGGTCTGATGCAGCAGCACATGGTTGAGCACCGACCCCAGGCTGTACTTCTTCGCGCCATTGGAGGTGGCGGCAGCTTCCACCGCTTCTGAAATGGCGATGCCGAGTGAGCCTTGATTGTCCGCGTTTTCTGCGAGGACCGAGCGGCCATAGTTGGTTCGGTCTGTGGGGCTGGCGTAGACGGTGGCACCGTATACTTCCATCAGATTGCGGCGATAAGGTTTCTGGTGATAGGAAACCTTCACCATGTAAATTTCAAGTTCCATGTCGAAGACGCTACAGGCAAAGGCTAGTGAGGAACCCCACTGGCCTGCGCCGGTTTCGGTGGTCAGCGCTTTGGTGCCAGCGATCTTGTTGTAATAAGCCTGTGCAATGGCGGTATTTGGCTTATGGCTTCCAGAAGGGGAGACGCCTTCATATTTATAGTAAATGTGGGCGGGGGTGTCGAGCGCCTTTTCCAGTCTGCGGGCGCGCAGGAGCGGGGTAGGACGATAGAGCTTGTAAACTTCGCGCACTTCTTCGGGGATCTCGATGTATCGTTCGGTGCTAATCTCCTGCATGATCAAGTCCATGGGGAAAAGCACAGACAAAAAGTCCGGGGTGACAGGTTCCATCGTGCCAGGATGCAACACCGGGGTCGGCGGGACCGGGCTGTCGGCTGCAATGTTGTACCAGAACTTCGGCAGGTCAGATTCGTTCAAAAGAAAGCGGGTGTTATTTTCCATGGTTCCTCCAAAAAATGAATTAGGGTATGAAGCGCGGCGTGTAATTTTGCTCGGCTTCCTTTTCCTTGTTCTGCTCTTCAATTACCTGTGCGGCGGGCAGTGAGTCGTCTGTGAGTGTTTCAATGGCGCGTTCCTGCATGTGCGTGTTTTGCTCTTCCAGCTCGGTCGGTGCGTTCATTTTTCTCTCCTTTGGTCGAATTAAAAAAATACAGCGTTCATCCCAAATGGGACGAACGCTGTATGGTTTCGCATCCGTGGTGCCACCCAACTTAGGCTGACATAATGGCATTATCTTACAAAAAATCCCGCATGATGCAACGGGAAGCCAGCCTCACTCTTTCAGGCGCGGATCAGAGAACCAGGCCCTAGCTCTATAACGGGAGCACTCCGGCAAAAGATACTTGAACAGTCTTATTTTCACCTTTGCGGCTCGGAGGGCCATTCGGCTGTGTCGTCTCGGGCAGGCCTTTCACCGGGTCTTGGCCTGCTCTCTGAACCGTCGTACACGCGTACTTTTCCTCGTCAACGCCTTGTATATTTTGGCTGATTATATGCAGAACAGTAAAAATGTCAATAAAGCGGGTCACCTTTCAATTTGGTAAAGCAGAAATCTTTTGAATTACTGTATACTGAATTTTACTGAGTATCGCATAATTTGGTAAACAGAAAGTTCGAGTTTTCCTCGTAATTTTCCACGAAATGTTTACTTGATTTTGAGCAAGCGATAAATCAACGAGGCGGCAATGACCGAAAAGAAGCAACCCTCCAAAAAAACAACCAAGTTATCAAGACCGGAGCAGGAAATTCAAGCGGGTGACCAAAGTATTGCCGTTGGGGGATCGGTAACCGACAGCGCCATTATCCACGGGGAAACAATCGTTCTTGCAGACCGTTTCTGGCGTGACCTCAAACCTGCCCTGCCAGCCGAAAAATTACGTGAAGCGACAGCAGCCTATCTTGCCTATCTAACAGACCGTCATTATTACCTCAGCCTGAAAGGGATGGGGGTCTCTGATCGCGTTCCGCTTCGACTCAAACTACTCGACCTGTATGTGCCGCTCAAGGCCCGTTTGGAATTGCCCGAGGGCGAAACCTGGAAGCGCGATATCAGCCTTGCCGGGCGCGATATTGCCACTGAAGAACAAGAGATGTTCAATCTCGGCGAACCTGTGCCACTGTTGAAGGTTCTGCAAAAACACTCCGGGGTCATTGTCCTTGGCGATCCCGGCGCTGGCAAAACTACTTTTGTAAAATATCTGGCATTACGCCTTGCGCGCGGAGAGGGGAAGAAGATCGGCCTGAATGATTACCTTCCCATCATTTTGCCGTTGGCTGCATTTGCCAATGCCATTACCTCCCGCGACATTCGCCTTGATGATTTCATTGCGGAATACTTCGAAGGTATCGGTGCAGACCTGCCAGTAGGCCCAATGTTAAAGGAAGCCCTAAAAGCTGGCCGTGCCCTCATTCTTTTGGACGGTCTCGACGAGGTGCGTGATATCAGCCTGCGCAATACGGTTGTGGAGCGCGTCGTGGATTTCTTTGCCTTCCATCGCCGTGAGGGAAATAAATTCGTATTGACCAGCCGTGTGGTTGGCTATCGCTCGGTACGCCCTTCAGCAGAAGACCTTGTCGAATGTACCATTGTCGATTTTGAAGAAGATGAGATCGAGGAATTCGTCAAATATTGGACAACCGCTCTCGAGAAGCAGGCGCAGGGAAACACCGCAGTCGCCCGCGCAGATGCGGAAACAGACCGCCGGGAACTGCTCGATGCCATCCAGCAGAATCCTGGGGTCAGGCAACTGGCGTCCACGCCTTTGCTGCTCACCATTCTGGCATTGATGAAGCGACAGGGCGTTTCACTGCCCGAACGCCGCGTTCAACTGTACGACCAATACGTCAACACACTTCTTTCAACCTGGAATCGCGCCCGTAGTTTAAGCGGACGTGCTCCCGGCCGTGATATCGATGAATTACAGACCGTCCGAATTCTGGCTCCGCTGGCGTTGTGGATGCATGAAGTCAGCCCCGGCGTCGGCTTGGTGGGGCGCGAAGACATGCGCCGCAAACTGGAAGAACTCTTTCTGGAACGCGGTGATGTTTCACCTCATCAGGCGGCGCGCCAGTTCCTGATCGATGTGCGCGAACATGCCGCACTTCTGCTTGAGCGTGGACCCGGTGAATATGGATTTATCCATCTAACATTCGAAGAATACCTTGCGGCGGTGGCCCTTGCATTATTGGGACAGGGCAACCCAGCGCCCATTATCGAAGTGTTATCTGCGCATGTTGGGGAGCAGGCTTGGCGAGAAGTGACTTTGCTCACCATCGGCTATCTTGGGATTCGACAACAATTGCCCAAGGTTGCGGGTGAAGTGGTTGAGGCGCTTGTCAATAACCAGCCCGGTCCTCCCGGTGAAGCAGTGGTTTTGGCTGGCGATGCCGTGTTGGATACCTGGCCGGGCGGCGTATCTCCGCAAAACAAGGAATATGTCATTCAGGCATTGATCGATACCCTGCAGGATGGTTCCATCCGCCCCGACTTGAGGAGACATGCAGGCCTCTTGCTGGGCAGGTTGGGATGGCGGCCCGGTGACCTTGATCGGTTTGCAGAAATCTCTGCGGGCGAGTATCAGGCCGGGATTAAGAAGGAAGCGAAAGAAGTCCCGTACAATTATTTCATCGGGAAGTATCCCATTACCAATATCCAGTTCGCGCGCTTCGTCAAGGAAGACGGATATCACACGCAGGAATATTGGAGTCACAATGGCTGGGAGTGGCGCACTGGAAAATTTGATGCGCGCACGCTTGAAGCGGTTGCGCATGATTGGCTTGAACATCGTCCGCTCGCAAAACGGAACATTCCATATTATTGGCATAACATCGAGTTGAGCAATCCGATCGTGCCTGTTGTGGGGGTGTGCTGGTTCGAGGCGGAGGCATACTGCAATTGGCTTGCGAAGAAGATCGTAGCTGTTCCCGAAGGTTACACAATTCGCCTGCCGCGTGATGGCGAATGGGAATTTGCCTCACGAAGCGAGGACGGGCGCGAATATCCTTGGGGCGAAGGCTTTGATAAAACCGCCGCCAATACCTGGGATAGCGATACAAAAGGTTCGGGTCTCGGGGGCACCACCGCTGTTTGCACTTTCCCAGCTGGCGTAAGCCCTGGCGGTGTTTGGGATATGAGCGGAAATGTTTGGGAATGGACTTCCTCCTGGTACGACGAGGATAAAAAATATCGTGTCGTGCGCGGCGGTTCGTGGATCGGTTATCAGTGGTTTGCGCGTTCGTCATTTTGCAACTGGTCCATCCCATTAATGTTCAACGATGACCTCGGTTTCCGTGTTGTCATCGCTCCGAAAGATTTATAATAAGCCTTTGGAGGAAGCATGACTAAGAAAAATAAAAAAGATGGTTTGGTCGCCGGAGACAACAGCATTGTCATCGGCGGAAATATGATGGGGAGCAGTATTGTGATCGGCGATGGAAACACGATCAGCAACCAAAGCGTAAACGTTGCGCCGTTATTCAAAACGCTGGAAGATGTGGTGGATCAGAACATCGAGATCACATCCGCCCAAAAGGAAGATATCAAAGCCGAGTTGCAGGAAGTTCAGGCCGAGTTGGAAAAGCCCAACCCTGACGAAGGTTTTCTTACTCGGCGTTTCCGAAACCTGAAACGCATGACTCCCGATATTGTGGACGTGGCCTTCGAAACGCTCAAGAATCCGATCGGCGGTGTGGCAGAGGTTGTCAAGCGCATCGCTAAAAAAATGGCCGAGGATGCAAACGCATAAAGAGTACAATCAACTGGCGGAACTCCCGCCAGTTTTTTTATTGCTGAAAGGAAGTCAAATGAATCTCAAAAAGATAATGCCTGCCTTGTTTCTTTTGATACTTACAGCCTGCACGATTCCTGTGGATGAACCCCCGCCTCCCACCCCGCTGATAACTGCCACGCCTCAACTGGCATTGACTCTCCCTGCAACATTTACTCCCATTCCCACACTGGCACAGTCTCCCACGCCTACGTTTACGCTGAGTGATGTTGAAGCGCCGACCCAGCCCTACGATTTTTGCGCCGACATTGGTGGATATCACTTGATCGAATCCCTAATCCAGGCTTTTACCTCCAAAAACGGCGCTTTATTTGCCTCGCTCATTTCCCCAACCCACGGCGTGGACGTTCGATATTACCGCGATGGGAAGGTCATTAATTACGATGTGGAACATGCGAAGTTCGTTTTTGAAACTACCTTCGAAGCCGACTGGGGACTCTCTTTTGGCAGCGGCGAACCAACCATTGGTTCATTTCAAGAGATCGTTCTACCGACACTTCAACAGGTATTCACGCCCGCTTCCCTGGTCGTATGTGGCCAGTTGCAAATAGGCGGAGCAACGTATTTCCCCGAATGGCCTTATCCCGATTTGGATTTTTATTCCGTCTACTTCCCCGGCACAGAAGAATTTGGGAAAATGGATTGGCAAACCTGGTCAGTCGGCATGGATCATGTCGCTGGCGAGACTTATCTTGCGGCGCTGGTCCATTATGTTTGGGAACCATAGCAGGCGCTTATAGAAATATTCCTTCTTCATTCCCCTTTCTTCCTCTCCGTAAAGAAGAAAGGGGAGTGAACGTTTTTATGGAAAGTAAGAAACCCAGCCCCGCGCCCCTCTATACAATATATTATTGCAATAAGTTGCAATAAGGATGCCTATGACCTGTGCCGAACTGTACACCCCCCAACTCCGCGCCCGTGGATATCGTATGACCCCGCAACGCCTTGCCATTCTACATACACTTCATCACGCAGGTGCGCATCTTTCTCCAACTGAAATCTATGAAACTGTCAAAAAGGAATTGCCTGGGCTGACTGAAACTACGGTATATCGCACGCTTGAATTCCTTGCCGAAAACGGATTGGCGCGGCCTGCTCAGAGATCAAAAGGTCATCTCGTTTACGAGATCGCGCAGCATGAGCATCATCACATCGTATGCCGAGTTTGTGGAGATGAAATGGAGGTCGAACACACTTTATTGAAGACTCTTTATCAGAAACTTGAATCGACCAGCGGTTATAAATTGACCGATAGCCACATTACGTTTTTTGGCCTTTGCCCTGAATGTCAGAAAGGAAAATAACATGCTTTACTCTCCCGCTCCTTTGCACATCCCCGATGGTTTTCTTAATGTTGCGGTCTCGATCATTTGTTGGGTCATTACAGTAATCACCCTTGGTATTGCAATTTCAAAAACGAATAAATCTCTTGGCGAAAGACAAGTCCCGCTGATGGGTGTGATGGCGGCTTTCATTTTTGCGGCTCAAATGATCAACTATCCTGTTTTAGGTGGCACATCGGGCCATTTGCTTGGTGGCGCTTTAGCGGCAATTACCCTTGGTCCCTGGGCAGGTGTATTGGTAATGACCGCGGTCATTACCGTGCAGGGACTCCTGTTTCAGGATGGCGGCCTTCTCGCGATGGGCGCGAACATCCTGAACATGGGCCTGCTCACCGCAGGAGTAGGATATGGTCTTTATCGAAGTGTGCTGGGTAAGAGTCGAAAGACCCAACTTGTGGTTGCAGGCATTGCCGCGTGGCTTTCTGTGATGGCTGGCGCATTGGCGACCTCGCTTCAATTATGGTTGAGCGGCACTTCTGATTTACGTCTTGTTATTCCAGCCATGTTGAGCGTCCACGCTTTGATCGGCCTTGGCGAGGCTGCTGTGACTGTTGCCGCCTTGGGGTTTATTTTTCGCACCCGCCCCGATTTGCTGGATGAAAAATCCGCTTCGGCACAGGGGAGTCGCGGTTGGGTGGTCGCTGGAATATTGATCACATTAGCCGTTGTCTTGATTTCGCCTTTCGCATCGGCCGATCCCGATGGCCTTGAGCGTGTAGCCATCAATATCGGCTTTATTAACAACAGTCAGTCTGCACCATTTGAGCTCATTCCTGATTATGCCATTCCATTTCTTGGTGAGACTTCCATTTCCACGATCGCGGCGGGAGCGGTTGGCGTTCTCGTTGTTCTGGCTGTAGCTTTTCTGGTTGGGCGTTCGCTCCAACAAAAGCGTGCCAATTGACCTTCCATAATCGAATTCTTCGCGTTTTCCATGCTATAAATAGAAACCATGCACGCAGATGCCTTTGACCGTTATCATGATAAGGAAAGCTTCATTCATCGCCTTGACCCGCGCGTCAAGACGATCGTGACCGTTGTTTTCATTGTCTCCAATGCTTTGCTTCCCGATGGAGCCTGGCTTGCTTTTGTGCTTGCCTGGGTTTTCCTGCTTGGCGTAAATTTGCTCTCGAATTTGGGACTCATTTATACGTTCAAGCGTTCATTCGTTGCTCTGCCTTTTGCGCTTGTGGCGATCACCGTATTGTTTTCCATTCCCGGGAATCCTGTTGCTTCGTTCCGCTTTTTGATGTGGGATTTCACGATCACAGATGCAGGCCTGCTGCGTTTCGTCAGTATTCTCATCCGCTCATGGCTTTCGGTGCAGATGGCGATCATGCTCGTGGCGGTCACACGCTTCCCGGATCTGATCCACGCGTTGGAGCATTTGCGCGTGCCTGCCATCCTCACCACGATCATCGCATTTTTGTATCGTTACTTGTTCGTTCTGGTGGATGAGGTTTATCGTCTGCTTCGGGCAAGAGAATCTCGTTCGGCGGCGGCGTCTGGCCAAAGGTCGGGTGGAAGCGTTTTGTGGCGGGCTAAAGTCGCGGGCAATATGGCAGGTCAACTATTTTTACGGAGTTATGAACGCAGTGACCGAATCTATAACGCGATGCTTTCCCGAGGATATGTGGGTCACCTTTATACTTTGAATCCGCACGAAATGAAATCCAGTGATTATCTTGTCACGGCTTTTGCGATTGTGCTTATCTTTGTCATGCAAATTATTGGAAGGCTCTAATGCCAATCATTCATCAAACACAAAAGTTTTCCACGCCCGATTGTGAGGGCGATGTTTTACAGGTTCGTGATCTTCATTTTTCATATCCCGATGGACATTCCGCCCTGCATGGTGTTTCACTGAGATTATGCAGCGGTGATAAGGTGGCTTTGGTGGGGCCGAACGGTGCGGGGAAGTCCACATTGATGCTGCACCTGAACGGGATTTTGGATGGGCATGGCGAGGTCGAAGTCCGCGGTCAGCGCCTCACCCGTGACAATTTGCCTGCCATCCGCGCAATGGTGGGACTCGTGTTCCAGAACCCTGACGACCAACTTTTTTCGCCGACGGTGTTCGAGGATGTGGCGTTTGGTCCGCTGCACATGGGCCTGCCTGAAGCGGAAGTTCGTGCCCGTGTGGATATGGCGCTTGAAGCTGTGCGAATGTCTTCCTATAAGGACAGACTTTCGCATCATTTGAGTGTGGGGGAGAAGAAGCGTATCGCGATTGCCACGGTGCTATCCATGAATCCGAGTTTGTTGATTTTGGATGAGCCATCTGCCGGGCTGGACCCGCGTGCACGGCGGACCTTGATCAACCTGCTGCGCGAACTGCCCATCACTATGCTGGTCTCCACGCACGATATGAAATTGGTGCAGGAATTATTTCCGCGCACGATCGTGATGGATGAAGGCTTGGTTGTGGCGGATGGTTTGACGATGGAAATTTTGGAAAATGAAGACTTGTTGACCGCGCATGGCTTGGAGAAGCCATAGGAATTGGGCAAAGTGAAATAGGCTCCAGGTTTATAAAACCCTGGAGCTTTTTTGATTCTGTGAGCTTTTTTCGATTCATCCAGACAGATGACTAAACTCACTGGTCAATTTTTTGGGAATCTGCTAAATTTAGGTGTAATTTGATTTTGAAGCCTGTTTTGAAGCCTGCAAGAAGGTAAATTTTGTCTAATACCATGGCTTTTGTAACAGTTTCAGGCTTTTCGTACTTGAAATGTCCCTTGACCAATGGGTAGGAAACTAATAAGGAGATTTCCATGTTTGTAAAAAAAATAAATATGCGTCTGGTGTCGGCTTTGTGTTTGGCTGTATTGATTCTAACGAATGTAGATCAAGCTCGCGCCGGGACATTCATGCCGACGGTTTTGTCGGTAGAATCTAAGGCAAACATCACTGCATCCCCGGCTGGAGTTAACCCCATGCCGCGCGATATTATGCTTGTGATTGATACGACTTTGGCAATGGCGTATGCCACGGATGGCGACCCAACTACGATAACCGACGATCCTGCTGCCTGTAATGCATCGTATACCTGCCAGCCTTTGGAAGACAGTAAAGTCCGATGCCATGGACTTCGTTGACTTATTAACTTTTCCAGCGGACCGAGTTGGGATCGTAACGATGACCAGTCAAAGCTTGGGCGGATCTCGTGAGCCAATGCTGGTTTTGCCGCTTACAAATGACAAAACGGCGATACAAAATGCTTTGTCGAATTTAAAGGTTTTTCAACCTCCAGTATGTGTTCGAGATTCGATGCCTGGAAAATGGATTTCGCCGAGCAAAGGCATTTGTCTGGAATATGACGGTAATGGACATTATATTGGAACAAACAGGCCTATCTGGTCAGGCGGCGCTGATCTTGATGAAAACACAACTACCGATAATTTTAGGGACCCAACAACCTTAGGGTCAAGTAACATTGGCGGCTCGCTGTATTACGCCAATGATGCACTTATGCAATCTGCTCGAAATGATTCTTCCTGGGTCACTATTTTGCTTGCTGGTGGTCCTGCCAACGCAACCAGCACGGATGATGTTGTCAATTACCCTGATGGCTTTTGTCCTCAAAGTACATGGAACAAAGCAGGCACCACTGATACACCCAATTGCCGCGATAATGATCTCCTTACTCCATTTCAGGACACCCCCCTTATTACACGTCACACCTATGGGGATCCAAATTATGACGCCGATGATTATGCCCGCGATGCGGCAGATGTCCTTGCCAGCATAACTGCCAGTAACGGTATTACCATTCATACGATCGGTTTGGGTATTGCAACAGGCTTGCCTAATCAACTTAGGAATGCACCGATCGGATTGCCCACTTCTGGTGAAAACCTGTTGACCTACATCGCCCATCAAACGGATGATGGTCAGTATTATTATGCTGAAGACCCCATAAACCTGCCTGCCATCTTTGCGGATATCGCAGGTGTTGTGACTGATCCGAATGGCCGTTATGTTTCTCCCACGGGTTCGGATACTTCTCCCACAACTTGTAATTCACCCCTTGTTCCCTGTCTTACCATAAACAAGGCTATTCAAAGTGCAGTAGCAGGGAATACGATTTATGTAACTCAAGGCACATACACAAGCGCATCGGGTTCTTATGTAGTTTCTCTCAATAAGAGTCTGACCCTGTCTGGCGGTTGGGATAACGCATATGCCAACCAGATCGGGTTTTCGACAATTGATGGTCAAAATACCCGCCAGGGAATTTCTGTTGCCGCCGTTTCAACGATTGATCATTTTGTTGTGCAAAATGGTTTTACTGCAGGGCTTGGTGGTGGAATCTCTGTAAATTCTGCGGTAACAATAAACAATAGTTTGGTGACTCATAATTCTGCGGCTACTGAAGGCGGCGGAATTTTTGCGAGTAACAATGTCACACTCAATAACACGACCATTGAGAACAATTCTGCCCCACGCGGAGCCGGTATTGATCTCTACTCATTAAACTCGCTGACTCTCAACAATAGCACCATCAGTGGAAATCAGGCTGCCAATCAGGGTGGAGGGATTTATATGAATGGCATTTCGGGAAGCGGCACTGCAAATATTGTGATCCAAAATTCAACAATCACTCATAACTCTGCCTTGACAGGTGGAGGAATATATAGCGGCGGTTCTTCTCCAAGAAGAAACCTCACCATCACAAACAGCATTCTTTCAGGAAATATCGCCACGACCGGGAATGATTGTGCTGCTTCCGGGCTGAATCCTGTTTCATCATCAAACCATAACATCTTGGGTAGCCTGTCGAATTGTGGAATTACTACGGGAGCCGGAGACCTGGTCGGTGTGGATCCGCAATTGGCTAATTCCCCGAGCGGTGACTTGCATTACTATGCATTGATATCCACAAGCCCGGCCATTGATGCGGGCAGCAATTGTCTGGCTGCCGATCAACGCGGCATGGCCCGTCCACAGGGGAGTGCTTGTGACATTGGCGCTTTCGAATATTCCGGGGTTGGGGCCGCAGCTTCTTTCGGACTGGCGAGCGGTTCCAATCAACAGACTGGCTTATTAGCTCCGTTTGCGGAGCCGTTGGCCGTATATGTCGTGGATGCGGTGGGGAATCCGGTCGCTGGAACACTAGTAACGTTCACCGCGCCTGCAAGCGGTCCAAGCGGAACCTTTGCATCAAACAGCGGAAATGCTGAAACCGTGACCTCGAATAACAGCGGGCTTGCGGTCTCCTCAACTTTCTCTGCAAATGCAATGGCAGGCTCTTATACCGTCATAGCAACCGCTGACGGCTTGCCGGGATCTGTAAACTTCCTGTTGACCAATACGGAGTTATACGTATCAACAAGCGGTAACGACTCGAACTCCTGTATGACCCCGGCGTCGCCTTGTTTGACGATTAATGGGGCGAGTGCCAAGGCAAGCGCCGGTGCGACCATTAAAGTCGCTAGTGGAACTTACAAAGGCACCGGTTCCCAAGTTGTAAGCCTTACCAAAGGTTTGACCATTTCCGGTGGCTGGAATAGCGGCTTTACTCTCCAGAATGGGTTCTCGATCATTGACGGGGAGTCCGCCCGTAATGGGGTCAAAGTAAACGCTCCAACCTCGGGCAGTTTATCGCGATTTATCATTAAGAATGGCAATACGGGGATTGACCATTCTTTCGGCGACTTTACCTATACAATGGTCGCTCTGTTGAACAACAAGAATGGTATGTATATCACCAGCGGAAATGCCTCACTGGTGAATAGTACGATCAATGGCGGCCATTCCAGTGGTTTGGCAGGAAGTGCCATTAGCAATGTTGGTGGCAGTGTTACAGTTCAATATTCGACCATTGCGAATAATTCCGGCAGCAGTGCCATTTATAGCGTGAATGGTGGAGCGGTGGTCAACCTTGGGAACACGATTCTTTCCAATAACCCTGCTGGAAACTGCACCGCCGGTGCTGCGAACCTGATTTCGAGTGGTAATAATATCATTGATACAAGCCCGGCTTGTACAGGCAATGGGTTTGCCCCGCTTGCCAGCGATAAGGTCGGCGTGGATCCAAAACTAGGCCCGCTTTTCCCTCTGGGATTCCACGTTTTGTATACCGATAGCCCGGCGATCAATCAGGCCGGTGCAGGGACGTGTCCATTTACCGATCAGGTTGGCAATACGCGCCCGCAGGATTCTGCTTGCGATATTGGCGCATATGAATATTCGAGCGGTGGAACCACCCCGACAAATATCCTTCACACGTTGGCAAATCCGCAAATTACGCTGACGCCTGAATTATCCACGACAACATTCTCAGCCCGCATATTAAATGCGAATGGTGCCGGTGTGCCCGGTGTTACCGTCACATTTACGGCTCCCTCCACCAGCCCCAAGGGAATCTTTGCAGGTACTGGGGCGGTAAGCACTGCCACCACGAATTCAAAAGGTGAAGCTGTTTCAGCATTGTTCACCGCCAATGAGATCGGAAACTATGACTTGATCGCGTCTGTTGGTGGAATGCAGGTTGTTTATAACGTCTCGTACATCGATCTGCCTCCCACCGTCCTCTCCAGCCTGCGTGCTTCAGCGGACCCGACCGCGGCGGCGAGTGTGGATTACACCGTCACCTTCTCCGAGTCTGTCACAGGCGTGGACAAAGATGACTTCACCCTCACCACCAGCGGTGTGACGGGGACGAGTATTACCACGGTCACTGGTTCGGGGAGTACCTACACAGTTAAGGTCAACACAGGCAGCGGGAATGGAACGATCCGCCTTGATGTCAAACATGATGCTGGAATTGTAGATGGCGGCCTCAATCCGATGGTTGCTTCGTTCACCAGTGGTGAGGTTTACACAGTCGCCAAGACCAGCAGTTTGCTCGTCAGCCCGACTAACGATGGGTATCTTGCCTCGGTCACGCCTGCCTTTACGTGGAAGGCCATCACGGGCGCGCTTGAATATCAACTGCAGGTGGATGAAACCGAATGGTTTACGACCCCTGAAGTGAATCAATCCCAGCCGAGCGGCACCACCTTCACCAGCCCTGCGCTCGATTATGGAATACACTATTGGCGTATGCGTGTGCGGACTTCGGGCGGATGGGGTGTATGGACCGCAGGATGGAAATTCACCCTGACGCCCACGCTTCCTGCCGCACCGACGCTTGCCAGCCCGGCCAGTGCAGCGGTTCTCGCCGATAACACTCCGCTCCTTGCTTGGAACATGGTCTTGGCCGATGACCGCTACGAAGTGCAGATCGACAACCTCAATACCTTTGCTTCGCCTGAGCAAACCTTCACCAGCGGACTTGGCGTTCTGTCTTACACAGCCGCGACCTTGCCCGATGGCGTTTGGAATTGGCGGGTTAGGGCTATTAACTACTTGAATCTCCCCGGCGCATGGAGCACTTCACGCTCCTTCACCGTGGATACGGTTGGCCCGCTTGCGCCTGTTTTGAACGCTCCCGCAAACGATGCCACTGTGATCGGCACACCTGCCTTTTCATGGACCGCAGCTGCCACTGCGTCGAAATATCAATTCGAATACGATAGCGATGCGGATTTCTCCAGCCCTGCCTACACTTCGGCCGAATTGACCACCACCAGTCACACGCCGCCCGCCATGCCGCTGGGTTCTTACTCGTGGCATGTCCGCGCGAAGGATGCGGCGGGCAATTGGGGTCCGTGGAGCGCGCCGCGAGTTGTGACCATCCTCTCGCAGATTCCCGTTGCGCCGACTCTCACTGCGCCCGCAAATGCCTTTGCCACCAATGACTCGACTCCGGGCTTCAGTTGGGTCGCAGTGGCCTCGGGTGAAACCTACCAGCTTGAAATCTCAAACGCGACGACCTTTGCCACCAAACAACAGACCTTTAGCGGTGCTCCCGGTGTGTTGACCTATACCGCCACAAACATCCCCGATGGCTTGTGGTATTGGCATGTCCGTGCAGTGAATGTGGATGGAACTGCTGGTGCATGGAGCGCATATCGTTCCTTCACCATTGATACTACTGCACCAGTCACAGCCCCAACTCTAAGTGCCCCGGCCAATGCCGCCTCGGTCATCGGCACGCCTGCCTTTTCATGGGGCAGTGTTGCCACAGCGACGAAATACGAATTCCAGTACGATAACGATACGGATTTCTCCAGCCCGATCTATACCTCGGCTGAACTGACCACGCTGAATCACACGCCGCCCGCAATGGTGTTGGGCACGTATTCATGGCGTGTGCGCGCCAGAGATGCCGTGGGGAATTGGAGCGCATGGAGCACAGCGCGGACGGTCACGATCCTGCCGCCGGTGCCCGTGGCCCCAGCTCTTACCTCGCCTGCAAATGCTCTGGTGACGACCGATGCGACTCCTGATTTCGTTTGGGCTTCGGTGGTTTCTGGTGATACCTATCAACTTGAAATCTCGAATGCCACGACCTTTGCCACCAAACAGCAGACCTTCAGCGGCGCTTCCGGTGTGTTAACTTATACCGCCACAACCATCCCCGATGGGCTTTGGTATTGGCATGTCCGCGCTTTGAATGTGAACGGTGTTGCCGGCCCGTGGAGTGCTTACCGCTCCTTCACCGTGGATACGACCGGACCTGTCGCGCCCGCGTTGAGCGCGCCTGCGAATGCCGCCGCAGTCATCGGTACACCTGCCTTCTCCTGGGCCGCAGCTGCCACTGCGTCGAAATATCAACTTGCATACGATAACGACGCCGATTTCTCCAGCCCGATTTATGCCTCCGCTGAATTGACCACTACCAGCCACACGCCGCCCGCAATGGCGCTTGGCCTGTACTCGTGGCATGTCCGTGCGAAGGATGCGGCTGGCAACTGGGGTTCGTGGAGCACGGCCCGCACCGTGACAATCCTGCCGCTGGTACCTGTTGCCCCGGCTCTGACCACCCCTGCGAATGCCTTTGTCACCAACGATTCGACTCCCGATTTCATTTGGGCTTCTGTGCCTTCGGGTGAAACCTATCAACTCGAAATTTCGAACGCAACCACCTTCGCCACCAAACAGCAGACCTTCACCGGTGCGACCGGCATATTGACTTACACCGCTACAACCATCCCCGATGGCTTGTGGTACTGGCATGTCCGCGCGGTGAATGTGAACGGTGTGGTTGGTACGTGGAGCGCCTACCGCTCCTTCACCGTGGATACCAATGGACCTTCCGCGCCGACCTTGAGCGCGCCCGCAAATGCCGCCACAGTGACGGGTACCCCCGCCTTCTCTTGGGCAGCCACCACTTCTGCGGTGAAATACCAGTTTGAGTATGACAACGACGCCGATTTCTCCAGCCCGATCTACAACTCTGGCGATCTAACCACCACAAGCCACACACCACCTGTAATGGCATTGGGCGCCTACTCATGGCATGTCCGCGCGAAGGATGCAGCTGGCAATTGGGGTCCGTGGAGTTTGACTCGTACGATTACGATCCAGCCGTTGGTGCCTGCTGCCCCGGCATTGACTACCCCTGCCGCCTCTGCTGTAACAAATGACTCGACCCCCGATTTTGTTTGGGCTTCGGTGGTTTCAGGTGATACTTACCAACTTGAAATTTCGAACGCGACCACTTTTGCCACCAAACAGCAGACCTTCAGCGGCGCTCCCGGTGTGTTAACCTACACCGCTACGAACATTCCCGATGGGCTTTGGTACTGGCACGTCCGCTCGGTAAATGTGAATGGTGTTGCTGGTGCATGGAGCGCCTACCGCTCCTTCACCGTGGATACCACTGCACCCGTTGCGCCCACACTTAGCTCGCCTGCCAATGCCGCTTCGGTCATTGGCACGGCTGCCTTCTCGTGGACAAGTGTTGCAACGGCCTCAAAATATCAATTCGAGTACGATAACGATACCGATTTCTCCAGCCCGCTCTACACTTCTGCAGAATTGACCACCACCAGCCACACGCCGCCTGCGATGGCGCTCGGCACTTACTCGTGGCATGTCCGCGCGAAGGATGCGGCTGGCAATTGGAGTCTGTGGAGCACGGTACGTACGGTCACGGTGTTATCCACCATTCCTGTTGCTCCTGCGCTGACTGCGCCCGCCAACGCCGCCGTGACCAATGACCCGACCCCAGATTTCACCTGGGCTTCGGTGGTCGCTGGCGATACTTATCAGCTTGAAATCTCGAACGCGACGACCTTCGCCACCAAACAGCAGACCTTCAGCGGCGCGCCCGGTGTGTTGACCTACACCGCCACAACCATCCCCGATGGGGTGTGGTATTGGCATGTCCGCGCGTTGAATGTGAATGGAACCGCTGGCCCGTGGAGCGCGTATCGTTCCTTCACGGTGGATACGGTTGCGCCTGTTGCGCCGACGCTGAGCTCGCCTGCCAATGCGGCTTCTGTCAGCGGAACGCCCGCCTTCTCGTGGGCTTCTGTTGCTACCGCCGCCAAATATCAATTCGAGTATGACAACGACGCTGATTTCTCCAGCCCCGTTTACACATCCGCCGATCTGACCACTACCAGCCACACACCTCCTTCGATCGCGCAAGGCGTGTACTCTTGGCATGTCCGCGCGAAGGATGCGGCTGGCAACTGGGGTCCGTGGAGCACGGCGCGTACAGTCACCATTTTCCCGCTCGTTCCTGCCACGCCCACGCTGGTCAGCCCTGCTTATGGCACTCTCAGCCGTGACCCCATCGTTACACTGACATGGAATGCGATGTCGAATGCAGCCACGTATCAAGTGCAGGTGGATAATAATTCCACCTTTAGCAGCCCTGAGTTTGATACGACTACGCCCGATACATCCATCCTGACCACAGAATTCCCCGATGGAGTCTATTATTGGCGCGTACGTCAGACCGATATTCTCGGTGGTGTGAGTTTGTGGAGCACAGTTTGGCGAGTGACGATTGTCCGCCCCACGCCGAATGCGCCAGCCACCGACACGCCTGCCATTGTCGATACCACTGGCACACCGACCTTTACATGGAACAGTGTGCAGTATGGCGTGAATTACATCATTCAGGTGGATAACGACTCGAATTTCAGCAGTCCGCTTGTGGATGATGTTGCCGATACGCTCAGTCGTTCGTTTGTTACGCCGTTTGCTTCGGGTCAATACCATTGGCGGGTGAGGGCCATCAGCGAATATGGCATCATTGGCCCGTGGAGCGCCACCTGGACCCTGACCGTGGACCTCGTCCCGTCGACGCCGACTCTGCTCCTTCCGGCAGATGCAGCTACCAGTTCAAATGGCGATCCGTCCTTCAGTTGGCAAAGCGCTGCCAATGCGGATGAATATCAGATTCAAGTGGATAATGACTCAGACTTCAGCAGTCCCGAATTTGACAACACTGCGCCTCAAACTACCCGTGGCCTGCCTGCCCCGTTGACGGATGGTACGTACTTCTGGCGGGTGCGCGGCGTCAATGGCGTTGGCTCTGCCAGTGAGTGGAGCGTGGTGCGCGAGTTGACCGTGGACATTCCGCCCGCCGCGCCGACCCTGCTGACCCCTGAAGCGGATTCGACCAATGCCGACGGATTGCCCACCCTCAGTTGGGATGCCGTGGCTGGAAGTTTCTCCTACGAAATTCAAGTGGACGACAATGCGAATTTCAGCAGCCTTGTGCATGGCAGCACGGTAGACTCGTCGATGCGCGAAGTGGTGCTGGCGCTGGCGAATGGCACGTACCACTGGCGCATCCGTGCGATCAACATTATGGGTACCCCCGGCGCTTGGAGCGCGGTGTGGACATTTACGGTCGATGTACCGCCTGTTGCGCCGATCTTATTGGAACCCGAGGCCAATTCGATCAGCATAGATGGCTTGCCTATGTTGCATTGGGGATCTGTAACTGGCGGGATCGCCTATGAAGTTCAATTGAACGATAGCGAGGATTTTGGCAGCCCGCTTTATAGTATGTTCGTATATGCCCTGACTCTAAACCTGGCTACGCCTTTGGATAATGGCACCTATCATTGGCGCGTACGTGCCATGAATATGTATGAAACCCTCGGCCCATGGAGCGCGGCTCAGTCGTTTGCTGTGGATGCCGAAATTGTGACTCCGCCTCCGCTGCCTTGGCCGCCGACCAGTACAGCATTGCCAACTATCACTGCAACAATAACGCAATCGCCTACACCGACGAAAACCAGTACGATCACGTCCTCACCTACAAGAACGCCTTCGGTGACTCCTTCAAAAACGTATACACCTACGCGGACTCCCACATCTTCACGAACGCCTACGAAGACATTAACGCCTACCATGACCCGAACACCCACCTTCACGCCTGAACCCATTTGTTCCAATATTTATATTGACCGTGCGCGGTTTAACGGTGACAGTTTTGAAGCACGTGTAAGGAATGACAATCCTTCCACCGCATATCTGGTCGAAACGATTTTGACCTGGGATCCATCGCCTCTTACAAATGGCAGATTTTTTGACAGGGCTCTATGGAATGCAGTTGCTTATAGCGATCCTGCAAATGTGGCGAATTCAGAGTCTCCTGTGGTTACAAGTTCGATACCCCCGGAATTAAGTTTACCGGGGAACGGAAGCCGCATCACTTGGGACGCGGATTTTAGCGATTCAAATTTTACGGGCTTGTATGCGATAACTTTGACCTTTAACTATCCTGGTTGGGGTGATTGTGTATTGTCTGCTGACACCAACATGTATACGCCCACCTCAACTCAAACCCCATTCGATACGCCTTCGCCTACATTGACCCATACCCCAACAACGACAGCGACCGCGACAAATACGGCGATCAACACCCCCACATCTACCCCGACGGCCTCACCGACACGGACACCTACATCCACATCTACAGTTGACCCAACGGAGACATATACACCCACCCCAACAGCCACACCAACCGTAACGCCAACTTCAACATACTGTCAAGACTGTTGATGATAGCTTGTAATTCGCCATCAAAAAATCGCCAAACACTACACTTGTTCGTAGTGACCTGATCTACCGCCAGCCCAAAACAACCTTGCTTTACAGGAGGTTGCGTTGGGCTGGTTTTTGTTCAAGCCTTTTAGTGAGAGATTTAATGGGTGTGAGTACAATGTCGGAGAGGTGTTATGACGGTTCCTGTTGGATCAAACGAACTTGAAAAAGAAATTTTGCGCTTGCTGGAAGATTTACCTTTAGAGGTAGGGATTCCCGAAAATGTACGCCAGTTATTGTTGCAGGCTGGACGACCTTTTGCCATGAAAACAGCACTTGCCTTTCTTGCAAGTGCAGATGATAAAAAGAAATCGGCTGGAGCAAAAATAGCCATGTTTGTGGACGCAGAAGAGAATGTAGAGTTGATATTACCCTTGCTCGATGAAACCAACACATTGCTCCGTTGGCAGGCTGTTGATTTCATAGCCCGATCAAGGAAATTTCTTGAGGGAGGTGGAGTTTTTGTGGATTGTATTATTAAAGCATTGCTTGAAGATTCAAGTCCTGAAGTGAGAACTGAAGCGGCTGACGCGCTTGGATATTGCAAGGCCACTCCAAATGTCATTTTAGCGTTGGAGCATGCGCGGGATCATGATTTTGAGTTTGACAGAGATGGATATCGTGCAAGCACCATTGCTAAAGAGTCTATAAAAAGAATTCAAGAGAGGCAAGCTGACTTATGATTCCGCTACTCGGTTCCAGCCAGCGGAGCGGCTCAATCCGCGTATGGATTCACGGGCGAAATGGCAGATGTCACAGGGTTGACGTATCTCTGCGCGCGCTATTACAGTCCGCTGGATGAGTCCTCACAGACCAACACTGTCACACTGATGACTGATTACTTTTTGGTCGACGCGCTGAGAATGTCCTCGTAAGCAGAATCCGCCCCAGGGTTTCGTATAGATACGAAAATCCAAGCCTGATTTCCCCCAAATATACAAACGAAAAGCGTACGATTTCCCTACGTGCGGAACAAATCCCTCTTATCCCTCGTTTATTATGGTGTACAATATTTACGATCAAATGGGCACCTGTTTTGATGGAAATGGGCCCGCAGGCTGGTTTAACAAGTCTGTCAAATCATTGAGAACTCCTTAATGACTTGGATAACCGCCGTAGTACCAAAAACAAGGAGATAAAAATGTCTGTAGTTTTCAAGAAAATGTTTTTTGCCTGTGTTCTCGTGCTGACCGTGCTCACCACCGGCGCATGGCAAAATCCTCAAGCAGCGCTTGCACTGGATACCCCTGAAACTCCCCTATATTCTGGCATCACCTGGGCCGACCTCGGTTCACTCAGCCGCAGCATCACCACCAGCGTTAAAGGCGATTCAATTACCCTGTCTGGGCAGGGCTATGCCTCAGCAGAACGATTCCAGGGCGGCGTTTCGCAGGAAGTAGCTGACTATTATTCCAACGTCCAACTCGCCGCCTCTGGCTGGACCTCCTACGATGCCTACGACAACGCAGAAGGCACCCACAAGGTCTTCTACCACGAAGCAGGCTACTATTTCGCCGTGGATTTCCTCCTCTGTGTCGATGACTCCTCCAGCACCTGCATCACCGTGTGGATGAGCGAAAAGACCGCTCCTTCGGCAGCTGCCCAGTTCACCGGCTTCACACCCGATCCGTTGGCAACCACCTTCAACAAGACCTCGCCCTCCAACGGCACCATCAACCTCGACCCCAAGAACCTCACCCTCACATGGGGAACCTACAGCCCCACCCCCGATAAATACAGCTACTGTATCAAGATCGGCTCGGCTTGTGATGATAACGATCCCAACTGGACCGGTACCTACCTCAGCACCAGCGTCAAACTCACCAACCTCGAATACGACAAGATCTACTACTGGCAGATCAAGGCCATCACCTGCGCCACCTGTATTCCGAAGAAATTCGTCTACGCCAACGAGGGTAAATGGTGGACCTTAACCACCAAACCGCAAAGCGCGGCAGGCGTGGTCATTTTGGGTAATGTCGGCACCCCCAGCGCCACCCTCACCTACGTGGTCAGCGGCAACACCAAGACCGTCTCATCCGATGGCAGCGGTGGATACTCGATCACCGTCCCGAGCGGATGGACCGGCACGATCACACCCTCCAAGGTCGGATATTACTTCACCCCGATCAACGCTTCTTTCAGCAACCTGACAGCTGCTCAAACGATCCAGAATTTTTCCGCCACCCCAACAGGGTCTGGCACACCTGAGATCAGCGGTAATGCCGGTGTGGCAGGAGCCATATTAAGCTACTCCGACGGCGGCCAGGCGAAGACCGCCATTGCCGATAGCACCGGCGCCTACAAATTTACCGTCTCCGCGAACTGGACCGGTACCGTGACGCCTTCGCAGGGAAGCTACTACTTCACCCCTTCATTTAGAAGCTACACAAACGTCACCGCGCATCAGACCGGTCAGAACTACACCATCTCGATCTTCTATGATGTGCCGAGCACCTACTGGGCTTATAACTATATTGAACGTCTGTACGCGGCTGGAATCACCGGCGGCTGTTCCACCAGCCCGTTGTTGTACTGCCCCGAGGGCACCGTCACCCGCGCTGAAATGTCAGTCTTCCTTTTGAGAGGCATTCACGGCTCAGCATACCTTCCGCCTGCGGTGGGTAGCAGCACCGGCTTCAATGATGTCCCTGCTTCACATTGGGCCGCGGCATGGATCAAGCAATTCTCCACCGAAGGCATCACCGGCGGATGCGGTACCAATCTGTACTGCCCGGAAGGCAAAGCCTCCAATGCTGAAATGGCCATCTTCCTCCTGCGCTCCAAGCACGGATCTGCCTACACCCCGCCCGCCGTGGGTGGCAGCACCGGCTTTGTCGATGTCCCAACTTCTTATTGGGCTGCTGCGTGGATCAAGCAATTGGCCGTCGAAGGCATCTCCACGGGCTGCGGCAACGGCAAATTCTGTCCCGATGACGCCGTCACCCGCGCCAGTATGGCGGTCTTGATGGTAAAAACCTTCAGCCTGCCGAAGGAATAACATTTTCTGAATTTTGAACGTAAATCCCCCGCGAATATTTTCGCGGGGGATTTTGTTTTAGAGAACGTTTTGATATTCCTCCGCACACTTTGCATCTTTGTAGTTAACATAAATGTGAATATAAGGAAGAAAATCATCAGTGTTTTTGTTGCCTATTCTCCAAAAAAAATGTATAGTGGGGGGAAGTAAATACCCAGCTAATGTGATTGGAAATATCAATGACCCGCCCGTATAAATACAGAATCACCGCCTGCCTGCTTGTTGTGATGTTTTTTAGCCAGTCGTGCGCTGCTCCTATACAGGAGGCGACGTCCACCCCTACTCTCGTTGTAATAGAGGAACCCTTGGATATACCCACCACAACTCCCTCCTCTCCGAGCTTGACGATTGACCCCGCCTTCCAGCGTGGACAGGTAATTCCACTTTCAGCAGGAGATGTATTTGCAATTTCCCTGCCGCCGGGTTCCTCGATTTGGAAAGTGGAGTATGCTGCCGAAGTCATTGAACCTCTGACCCCTGCGGACAAAATGACAGAGCCCGGTCCGCAAGGTTGGTTGTTTCGCGCGGTTGCTGCTGGGCAAACCGAGATCCGCCTGACGGCGCCAGCGCCTGCCTGTGCCAAGCCGCCCTGTCCGCCTGCCGCGCCGATGACTTTCGTTTTCACGGTCGATGTGAAGTAGGGAGTCTATTTTCAGGGTGGCGAAATGTTAATTGGACAGAAGCAGGCTTGAGGTTGGTTGGAAGCGTTGTTTGATTTCAAGAATCTTTTTCAGGGAAGACATCCGCTTGAGGATTTCATCGTTGAGGATATTTATGCAGAATCGATGGGTGAGTTTTTATTTGTTAATGGCCTTTCTGTTTACAAGCGCGTGCGGACAGGGGGAAGTGCAGCCTGTCAGTTTTATGGTGTTCGGTGAACCTGCCGAGTTGAAAGCGTATCAAGATTTGGTGGCGGCTTTTGAAAAGCAGCACCCCGAAATTAAAGTTGAGTTGATTCATATTCCCAGCCAGGGTGATTATCGCAAACGGCTGGCGGCGGATCTGGTGGGCGGTGAGCCTGCCGATGTGGTTTTGATCAATTACCGCCGCTTCAGCGGATTGGCGATTAAGAATGCCTTTGAACCATTGGGGCCGTATCTCGAAAAATCCGATTTGATCGCGTATGATGATTTTTATGCGCTTTCGATGCGCGCATTTTCTCTCAACGATCAGGTGATCTGTATTCCGCAAAATATTTCGAGTTTGGTGGCTTTTTACAACAAAGATGTTTTCGACGCAGCGGGAATTCCCTATCCCGATGCGGGCTGGACCTGGGATGATTTTATTTCCGCATCGAAAGCATTGACTTTGGATGTTGATTCGGATGGCCGCATCGATCAATACGGCGCAGGCGTGGAGCCGACTTTGATCCGCGTGGCGCCGTTCGTGTGGCAGAACGGCGGCAAGGTCAGCATTAACAATGCGCTCACGCTTGCCGACCCGCTCGATCTGGAAGCCGTGCAATGGTTTGTGGATTGGCAGGTGACGCATCACATTGTGCCGAATGCCGTGGAGGAAAAAGCGGAGAGCAGTGAGAGTCGTTTCATTAACGGGCGCACAGCCATTTATTTCAACAGCCGTCGTTTGGTTCCAACCTTCCGCGAGATCAACGCTTTCGATTGGGATATCGCGCCCTTGCCTGTTGGGAGGAGCGATGCCACCATTCTTCACTCCGATGCCTATTGCCTGCCTTCTGCCAGCAAACACAAGCAAGCCGCGTGGACCTTCATCGAGTATGCCAATTCGATTGATGGGCAGACGCTGGTTTCGCAAAGCGGGCGCACCGTGCCTTCGCTGATCCAAGTGGCTGAGTCGGATGCCTTTCTCGACCCGAACGCAAAGCCCGCGCACAGCCGCGTGTTTTTGGATGTGATTCCCTTTACCCTGCGTTTGCCGCAGCAAGCCAACTGGGCTGATATCGAAGAGATTTGCGATGAGGAATTACAGCGCGCCTTTTTCGGTGAAGTCTCTGCGTTGGAGGCGATGCAATCGGCTGTGAAGCGTGCCCTACCCTTGTTCACGGAAAATGAATAGAACCTACACTGCTTCTTCGCGCACGCAATTGCTATTGATGCTGACGCCCTATCTTTTGGGGGCGGCGGTGTTGGTTGGGCTGCCTGCCTTGCTTTCATTGCTGCTGGCGTTTTTGCGCTACGATGGCATTTCCGCGCCTGTGTGGGTGGGGGGATTCAATTTTCAATTGGTGCTGGCCAACCCTGTTGATTTGCTTTTTCCCATTTCGCTTTACAACACTTTGTATTTTGTGATTCTGGCTGTGCCTGTGCGCGTGTTGAGTGCGCTGGCGCTGGCCTTGTTGCTCAGCCGCAGTGGCAGGGGCGTGGGCTTATATCGCGCGGCGGTTTACCTGCCTACTATTATTCCCGATGTGGCCTACGCCCTGATCTGGATGTGGATCTTCAATCCGCTGTATGGCCCGCTGAATTTGATCCTCGAAGGGTTGGGGTTGCCCACGCCCGGCTGGCTGGCCGATGCCCAATATGCAAAAGTGGTCTTCGTGGTGATGGCCGCGTTTCAAATCGGCGAAGGCTTCGTGGTTTTGCTGGCAGGCTTGCAAAATATTCCGCCCGAGTATTACGCCGCCGCCGCCGTGGATGGCGGTAATGTTTGGCAGCAGTTCCGCTACATCACCCTGCCATTGCTTGCTCCGTGGTTGTTGCTGCTCACCTTGCGCGATATCATTTTGAGCAGTCAGAACATTTTTACCGCCAATTTCATCATGACCAACGGCGACCCGTACTACTCCACTTTATTTTTGCCGCTCCTGATCTACGAAGAAGCCTTCGACCGAATGCACTTTGGCCCGGGCTCCGCCATGACCGTACTGCTGGGTCTGGTCACCGCCGCGTTGATCGGGCTGATCCTTTCCATTGTGGGCAGTTGGGGGGAAACCGATGCAAGTTAATTCAAAGCGCAGGATTTTTCACGCAATTGCATTTCACGCCGTCTCGATTCTGATCTCAGCTCTGTTCATTCTGCCGCTCGTTTGGATGGCTTCCGCTTCGCTTCGTCAACCGGGCCTGCCTCCGCCACGAACGATGGAGTGGTGGCCCGAGCCTTTGACGTGGTCGAACTACAATCGCATTTTCGAGATGCTCCCGTTGGGGCGGTATATTTTCAATTCCCTGCTTGTCGCTGGAATCGCCGTGCCGATCACGCTGGTCACGGCTTCGCTGGCAGGCTTTGCGATGACCCAGTTGAACCGCCGCGGGCGGGAGAGTCTTCTCGGGTTGTCTGTTGTCCTTTTGGTCGTACCCACTGTCGCTGTGTGGGTGGCGCGGTTTATCTTATTCCGCACTTTGGGGTTGTTTAATTCATACGCGGCATTGCTGGCCCCGGCGCTCATGGGGTCGAGTCCGCTGTTTGTGCTGCTGTTCTTTTGGAGCTTTCGGCGCATTCCCCGCGAGCTTTACGATGCGGCCCGTATGGATGGCGCTGGTCCGCTGGAGATTTGGTGGCGGGTGGCTCTGCCGCTTTCCGGCGCCACAGTGATCGTGGTGGGCATTCTGACCTTTTTGCTGTATTGGGGTGATTTCACCACACCCTTGTTCTATTTGAAATCGCAGACGCTTTACACTCTACCGGTGGGTCTGCGTCAACTGCAGGAATTGGATCGCACGAACTGGCCGCTGCTTTTGGCGGGGGCGATGGTAATGACCCTGCCATCTGTGCTTCTGTTCGGAATCGTTCAGCGTTTCTTTCTGCCTGAAAACCGTCTTGCTGGCATTTATGGCCAGTGAGCCTGAAAAAAGGAGGCTGCCATATGTAACTGGATCGCATTTTGAAGATATGGCTTTATTTTTTCACTGACACCAATTATTACAAGGAGAGTATTATGTCGAAAAGAAATCGAATGTTCCTTGCCATCGTCTCGAGCGTCATGCTTGTGGCAGTTGCGCTGGGGTTGTGGGGCAGGCTTGGACCGATGAGTACACAGGTATCTCAGGCATTGGCCTCAAACGCGCAGCACGTCGAGACCGATGAAAAAATGGGCGACCACCCGGATGAAGCAAGGCAGTTCCGCGCCCTTTCCATGATGGACGAGAACGGCAACATCCCTGCCGATGGCTTGTTCACAGCGGCCCAACAAATGAATGACATGCGCCTGCAGCAGGGGAACAATCCGCAGGCGATCACCAGCGCTGGCTGGACATGGATCGGCCCAGGAAATATCGGTGGCCGCGTGCGTTCCATCATTATTCACCCCGCTGACCCCAATATCATGTGGGCGGGCAGTGTCACCGGCGGTGTGTGGAAGACCACCAACGGCGGGACGTCATGGCAGATCCTCACCGATTTTATGTCCAACATGGCGGTGACCACCATGGTCATGGACCCGACCAACCCGGACATTTTGTATGCCGGTACCGGTGAAGGCTTTACCTTTAATCGTGAAATTTCCGAACCTCTTGGCGGCGGTGTATTCAAAACCACCGATGGCGGCGCCACGTGGACTCAGCTTGCCTCCACAAATAACTCCAACTGGCATTTCGTGAATCGGTTGGCGATCAACCCGTCCAATTCGCAGATTATGTTGGCAGCCACCTATACTGGCCTCTGGAGAAGCACAGACGGCGGCACCTCATGGACTTCCGTCCTTTCAGGATACATGGGCGATGTGAACTTCAACCCGAGTGACGGAAACAAGGCGGTTGCGGGGAATCAATTCTCCGGGCAGGCATACTATTCCACGAATGGTGGGGTTTCATGGGGAACCGCAAACACCAGCGACGGCCGCGTAGAAGTGGCCTATGCGCCGAGCAGCCCCAGCACCGTGTATGCTTCTGTGGATAGCAGCGGTGGTCAGCTTTGGAAGAGTGTGGATGGCGGCGTTTCTTATGCTCTTGTCAACAGCGGAAATGACTTCCTCTCCGGGCAGGGTTGGTATGACAATGCGCTGTGGGTGGACCCAACCAATCCTAATACTCTTGTTGTGGGCGGCGTGGACCTGTACCGCAGTACGAACGGCGGCTCGACCCTGACTCAGATTAGCGAATGGTGGAACTCTCCCTACTCCGCGCATGCCGATCATCATGTCATTGTTGAAAAACCAGGGTTTAACGGCACGAGCAATACCACAGTCTATTTTGGGAATGATGGCGGCGTGTATCGTGCGAATAACGTTTATACCGTGATCGGCACCAACGGCTGGACGGAGTTGAATAACAACCTCGGCATCACCCAATTCTATGGCGCGGCAGGCAATGCCACCACCGGAAAGATCATCGGCGGTACGCAGGATAACGGCACCTTGATCTACACCCCTGCAGGCGGCACGGAAGGCTGGACGACAACCTTCGGCGGCGATGGCGGTTGGTCTGCGGCTGACCCTGTTGACGATAATTACCTGTATGGTGAATATATCTTTGCACAGATCCATCGCAGTGTGAACGGTGGTGTGTACTCTGACCCGATCTGGGGTGAACATTGGGATGGCAATTCCTACGTATACAAGAATCCGCCCTACATCATCACCGATGCCTATAATTCGACCGCAAACTTCATTTCGCCCTTCATCCTCGACCCCAACGACTCGAATCGTATGCTGGTCGGTGCGGCTTCTCTGTGGCGTTCCAACGATGTCAAGGCGCCGAATACTGCCACAACAGGCCCAGCCTGGTATGTGATCAAATCTTCCACGGGCACCAATATCAGCGCGATCGCGGTTGCCCCGGGCAATTCGGATATTGTCTGGGTGGGACATGGCAATGGAGATGTGTTTAAGACCACGAATGGCACGGCTACCAATCCCACATGGTCTCGTGTGGATACGGGTTCCCCAGCTTTGCCCAATCGCTACGTCACTCGCATCACCATTGATAAGAATGACAATAACAAGGTCTATGTCACTCTCGGCGGTTTCACCACCGATAATGTGTGGGCCACGACCAACGGCGGCTCCACCTGGACCGATATCAGCGGCAGCGGCGCGACTGGTTTGCCCAGCTTGCCGGTCCGCAGTCTTGTGATTCACCCGAATGACTCCAGCTGGCTGTATGTTGGTACGGAACTCGGTCTCTTCGCCAGTGCAGATGGCGGCGCTACGTG
The DNA here is from genome assembly GCF_016705895.1 of Candidatus Villigracilis affinis. Classification (NCBI taxonomy): domain Bacteria; kingdom Bacillati; phylum Chloroflexota; class Anaerolineae; order Anaerolineales; family Candidatus Villigracilaceae; genus Candidatus Villigracilis; species Candidatus Villigracilis affinis. The sequence goes on from NZ_JADJKT010000042.1 coordinate 47,145, forward strand.
GGGACTCCCGCACGACGGCCCGACCAACACCCCTGTGGACGAATTGTTCTGGATGGGAACGAAACTGGTCGCAGCCACATATGGACGCGGCTTGTTCACACAGGAAGCCTCCAACACGCTCTTTGCCGATGTGCCCGCGGATTATTGGGCTTTGTCGTTCATTGAGCGTTTGTACAATGCTGGCATCACTGGCGGCTGCGGTACGAACCCATTGATCTATTGTCCGGAAGCCCCTGTGACTCGCGCCCAGATGGCGATCTTCATCCTGCGCGGTATGCATGGCAGCGCCTACATCCCGCCGACGGCAACAGGCACGGTCTTTGCGGATGTCCCGGCCGGGTCCTTTGCGGCGGACTGGATCGAACAGCTTGCGGCTGAAGGTATCACCGGCGGCTGTGGTAACGGAAGTTACTGCCCCGATGCCTACATCACCCGCGCGCAGATGGCGATCTTCCTGTTGAGAGGGGAGCATGGCAGTGCATACACTCCGCCAGTGGCAACGGGCACAGTCTTTGGTGATGTCCCTGTCGGCGCATTTGCTGCGGATTGGATCGAGCAGCTTGCAGCGGAGGGTGTGACGAGCGGCTGCGGCGGCGGTAACTACTGCCCCAATGCCAATGTCACCCGCGCTGAAATGGCCGTCTTCCTGGTGAGGGCGTTCAGTCTGCCATAATAGATAATTCATGTTCAAGTAAGGTTGCACACCCCGAAAATGATTTTCGGGGTGTGTTTATTATCCATTTGCCGAACCAACAGGGTGGTACCAATGTAATTTGTCAATTTTTGAAAGGGGATTACACTATGTCTACCAAACCTTTAACGTCGAAAAAAATCATAGGAGACCCGAATGAAACATACAATATCCCTGTTCCGTTGTTTGTTGATCATTGTCATGCTGGCGGCATGCGCATTTGGAGATGTGCCCTTTGCCTCCGCCACACATTCCGCTGCTGCCGGCCCGGCCTTGAGTGTGAATGCCGCGGCGGATGTGCATGCCATCAGCCCGTATATTTACGGTATGAACTTTGCCACGGAAGCCATCGCCTCTGATCTGAATCTGCCCGTCCGCCGCTGGGGTGGGAATTCGACCACGCGTTATAACTGGCAATTGGATGTCCACAACACCGGCGCGGACTGGTACTACGAGAACATCCCGGAAGATAATGCCCATCCCGAGTTGCTGCCCAATGGCTCTGCTTCAGACGAGTTCATTGAACAGGATCGCCGCACCAGCACACAGACGATCATGACCGTTCCTCTCATCGGGTGGACACCCAAAGCTCGCAGGGAAGATCATCCGTATGATTGCGGATTCAAGGTCAGCAAATATGGTGCGCAGGATAGTACGGATTATTGGGATCCCGATTGCGGCAATGGCTGGCACAATGGTGTTCAACTCACGGGTAATAATCCCACTGACACCAGCGTTGCGATCACTTCTTCTTTTGTCACGGCATGGATCAATCACTTGAAGGGGAATTATGGCACGGCTGCCAATGGCGGCGTGATGTTCTACAATTTGGATAACGAACCGATGTTGTGGAACAGCACGCATTACGATGTGCATCCCAACCCGGTCACCTATGATGAAATGCGCGATAAGACGTACGCCTATGCCGCCGCCATCAAAGCCGCCGATTCGTCGGCTCAAACGCTTGGACCTGTGGAATGGGGCTGGTGTGCCTATTTCTATTCCGCCGCTGACGGTTGTTACCCCGGCGCAGACCGCGCCGCACACGGCAACATGGATTTTGTGCCGTGGTATCTCCAGCAAATGAAAGCCTATGAACAGGCGCATGGCGTGCGCATTCTCGATTATCTTGACTTGCACGTGTATCCTCAGGTGGATGGCGTGTATTCCGATTCGCTTGGAAGCGCCGCCGTGCAGTCGGCGCGTTTGCGTTCCACGCGCCAGCTTTGGGATCCAAGTTACGTGCATGAAGGCTGGATCGGTCAGCCTGTGTATTTAATTCCACGCATGGAAGATTGGGCCGCGAATTATTACCCGGGCACGAAACTTGCCATCACCGAATACAACTGGGGCGCGCTCGGATATATGAACGGCGCACTGGCTCAGGCCGATATCCTCGGCATCTTTGGCCGCGAAGGCCTGGACCTGGCAACATTATGGGGCACGCCTGATGATTTCAACGCGCCCGGTATTTTTGCATTTCGCATGTATCGCAATTACGATGGCGCAGGCAGCGCGTTTGGCGATACCAGCGTGCAATCTTCCAGCGCTGACCAATCGCAGTTAGCCGTTTATGCCGCGAAGCGCAGCGCGAGTGGCACATTGACTCTCATGGTCATTAACAAGACCGCCTCAACGATCACCAGCGATCTGGCCTTATCTGGATTTCAACCCGTGGACACGGCGCAGGTCTATCGCTATAGTTCTGCCAATTTAGGCGCCATCGTCAAACAAGCGGATCAAGCGGTCACCTCCAGCGGATTCACGGCCAGCTACCCGGCGAATTCGATTACGCTGATCGTGATTCCCTCCTCCGCTTCGCAAACCACGTTTGTGGATGTCCCTGCCGACCACCCGCTGTATGCCTATATTCAAGCCTTGTACGATAACGGCTACACCGCAGGCTGTTCCACCAGCCCATTGATGTACTGCCCTGATACGATTTTGGATCGCGCGCAATCTGCCGTGTTCATGCTGCGCGGACAAATGGGCTCAGGCTACACTCCGCCCGCCGCGCCGTGGAATACCTTCGGCGATGATTGGACAGGTTTCGAATGGGCTGAGCCGTGGGCCGAAGGCATGTATCAGGAAGGCTTGACTCAGGGTTGCCAATCCAGCCCGCTGATGTTTTGTCCCTCCAATCAACTTCCGCGTGTGGAAGCAAGCGTATTTGGTTTGCGAATGAAGTATGGTGTGAATTACACGCCTCCCGCCGCAAGTGGAACTTTGTTCGCCGATTTCCCCTCCACCGACCCGAGTTACTGGGCGATTGATTGGGCCGAGCAGGCTTATCTCGATGGTCTGCTCCCCGCCTGCGGAACGGACAGTGGAACAGGCAAGCCGATGTTCTGCCCAAGTCAACTGGTGGATCGCGGCTGGGGTGCGTATTTGATCGTCAAAGCCAAGAACTTGCCGTTGCCGTAAGTTTGCCAGACAAGATCGAACAAAAAAGGGCAGTCACTGAAAAAGTGGCTGCCCTTTTGTCATGCAAATACGATGAATCTCTCCCAATTTCTGACTTATAAAATAGATGCAGGTTTTGCGCATTTGTGCGCAGTAGTTTGTTATTTTGCCAGAATGGAAGGTTCATATGAAAACACAGAATCGAATTTCTCCAACGGTGAAGGCCTTGCGTGGAATTGTGCTTTTGGCAGTTCTCTTTTCCATGATTCAGGCACAGCCTGCCAGCGCGCAGGTCACAGGGCAGGGTTTGGAACTCTGCCTGTTGCCCGGAACGGTGCAATTGAAGCAGGCCGAGACTCAGGCGCTTAAATCCGCGCTGCGAAAGGCGGATGCGGAAGTGAATTTCAACGGCGCCGTATGTTTTGCTCCGGTCGAATTGCGCGAGGAGGGCGAGTGGATGTTCATCACTCTCGCGGGATTGACGAACAAACCGGGCGGCGCTTGGACGATCTCAGAGGATGCGGTCTGGTCGGATAACGCGATCATTCGCAAAACACCGGGCGGAATGTTGGCTTCGGTTGCGGGCACAAAAGCCTTCTCTGAGTCTCTCTCCTCGGTACCGGAATCAATTGTCCCGTTGGAAGCGAAACGGGTAATCGATCCATTGTCCACCTCTTTGCCGAGTCCACATGCGGGAGCGGCGTTCCAATTCCCGTTTGAAGCGGGGTATCAAGTTTATTATGGGACGAAGGGCGGCGGTGTCCACACGGGTGAGTTTTCCACGGTGCTGGGCGGCACGAGCATGGCGGTGGATTTGATGTCGGATGGAAATACGGGGTCGAATCATGCGCCGAATCGTTTGCTGGCTGTTGCGCCGGGTACGGTGGTAAAGAAATGTTCAGATGCCACCAAGAATTCCACCTATCTCATTATTGATGACGGCACCGATAAATTTTTGTATGCCCACATTCGTTCATCCACTGCGCCGCCTTTGTGGGCGGTGGTGAATGTGGCAGGGACGATTTTGGGCGAATTGGTTTCAGGTTCGTTCAGCGATGGGTATTGTGGTTACGCCAACCAGACCGCGAGTTTCTTCCACGTTCATCTGGAATTCCTGAATCGTTCTTCCCTCACGCTCAGCGATTGGACTCTCGATACGGCCACTGAAAAATGGCAGCGGAGTGCCGAGGTGTGGAACAGCGGCGAGTGGAAGCAGGTGGGCGGCAGTGTGACGGGGTGCAGTCAGGTTTCATATACGGGCGTGATCCTGTATGAAAACGCCAACTGTAATGTGGAAACTGCGGGTGCGATGAAGGCCTTCCCAGCCGCCATCACCTGGACGGATATCGCTGTGGCGGACCCGATCCAAAATAAGACATCTTCGATCTTCGTCTCCTCGGGCTGGTCGGCTAAAGTATTTGAAAAATCCGTCGCTGAGGGTGGCGGCTCGTGGAGATGCGTGACAGATAGACTTTCTGATTTGAGCACGAGTTATTACACCAATGGCGATACATCGCGGAAGATGAACGATGATATTTCATCGATTCAAGTTTACGCGGATGGAAATTGCGGCAGTGGCGGGACCTCGGACTGGACTGCCCTGTATTTCACCGGGCATGACCATTGGCTGGATACTTCCAACTTCAACAACCAGATGTGTCAGGAAATCATCACCAGCAGCGGCCTCGATAAGAACTACGCTTCCGCGGCTCCCTGCAATAATGGTGTGGTCAACGATTGGGTCGCGGAATACAACACCACGGTGAATTTCGCGTCGGGTAATTATGTCTTCAAGGCTGAAAATAATGACGGCCTTAAGTTGTGGGTGAATGGGGTCAGCGTTCTTGACCGGGGCACCGCTCAAAGCTTTTCGTATGCCTGCCCAGCCCGCAGCTTAAGTGGGAACGTTCCCATTCGTGCGATCCTGAATGAAGAGACAGAGGATGCCCGCATCAAGATCGCATGGACGACGGATGTCAATGTTTGTAATGTGCCGGGCGCGTTTGGAAAAGTTGGTCCTGCCAACGGTGCCACGGCACAGCCCAGCACTCCCACCTTGAGTTGGGGTGCCAGTGTGGATGCGACGGAATATTTCTACTGCATCGACACTTCGAATGACACTGTCTGTGATACGGGCTGGCAAAACGTTGGCAATGTGACCAGTCAGCCGATCAGCGGGTTGGCGATTGATAAGACCTACTATTGGCAAGTCCGCGCGAACAGTGCGGGCGGTGAGACCTATGCCGATGGCAATACCTGGTGGTCGTTTAAGACCCAGCCTTCCAACATGCTCGTCAATCCGGGCTTCGAAGATGGCACGACCACTCCGACCTCCTGGACCAAGGATGCCTATGTATTGGCCAACAGTGCTTTTGAATGGAGCATTGATTTCTTCCGCTCAGGCAGTAAGAGCGTGAAGATCACTAGCACCACGGCCAACGATGCGCGCTGGACTCAGACCGTAACCGTTCAGCCGAATACCGATTACAAATTATCTGGCTGGATTCTGACCAATGATGTGGCCCACACCGGCGAAACGAACGACGCCGGGGCCAATCTCTCCATTTTGGATGGCACGGTCAATTACTCAACCCCGTCACTGTTCGGCGATAACCCGTGGACTCTCGTGTCTTTGACATTCAACTCCGGGGCAAATACACAGGTGATTGTTGCGGCGCGTTTGGGAATGTACTCGGGGTCTACGACAGGTACAGCCTGGTTCGATGACCTGAAATTAGAAACCGCCATTGGCACGCCCACTTTTGGTGATGTGCCTCTTAACCATCCCCAGTATGCCTATATTCAGGCCTTGTGGGATAACGGCTATACCGCTGGGTGCAGTACCGATCCGCTGTTGTTCTGCCCCGATACGATTTTGGATCGCGCTCAGTCGGCGGTGTTCATGCTGCGCGGACAACTTGGCTCGACCTATGCTCCACCCGCCGCGCCGTGGAATACATTCGGCGATGATTGGACGGGGTTCGAATGGGCCGAACCGTGGGCCGAAGGCATGTGGCAGGAAGGTTTGACGCAGGGCTGTCAATCCAGCCCGCTGCTGTATTGCCCGGCGACGCAACTACCGCGTGTAGAGGCGAGCGTGTTCGGTCTGCGCATGAAATACGGCGTCAATTACACGCCGCCCACAGCCACAGGGACATTGTTTGCCGACTTCCCATCCACTGACCCGAGTTACTGGGCAATTGACTGGGCCGAGCAGGCATACCTCGATGGCTTGCTCCCAGCCTGCGGCACGGATTCTGCAACTGGCAAGCCGATGTTCTGCCCAAGTCAACTGGTGGATCGCGGCTGGGGTGCATACCTGATCGTGCAAGCCAAGGGATTGCTCCCAACTCCGTAAAATTAATTAGCAAATATTGAGAACAAAGAAGACAGCCATCTCATTGCAGAGATGGCTGTCTTCTTTGTTTTGATGCTTCCAGTTGCCTGGGCGGGTTTTCTACACTGACTCTTAACAAACCTGTAGGTTTAAGAATACATAAATGATGGTATATGTATTTTTATCGTCGTTCATTGATGCCCAATGGGAGTTATTATGAAAAAAACAAGGATTTATTTTCAGTTTTTCGTGATTCTGTTCGTTCTAATCAATATATTGCCATCCTATTCAACGCAGGCAGCGCCCCTATCCGCAGATTACCCAGCTGACCCAACCGCGGATATTGATTGGTCCGCTGGGACAAGTGGTGTGGCGGATATTCAATCCGCCTTCAACAATGCGCGGACCATGGAAAATGGCCAGTTAGGCACGTCCTTGCCGATGCTTACTTTGCCCAGTCAGTCGGAATGGGATGCATTGAGTGATGGGAAAAAGGTGCTGTGGCTGATCAACCGTGAACGCAGTGACCGTGGTGTTGATCCGCTTGAAGATACTGAGCTTAACGTGACCAGCGTTGCGCAAACTTATGCAGACTTTCTGCTTGATAATGATGCATGGGGGCATAATGAAGACGGTCTCGATCCCTGGGCGCGCCTTGAATCCAACCCTGCAATTCAAGCTTGTCATGAATTTTTAGGCGTATCCGAAAACCTGGCGGTTTTTGTCACCAGCGGTTCCAGCATTGATCTGCCGATCGAGCGTGCCGTTTACATGTGGATGTATGAAGACATTGGTTCTGGTTGGGGGCATCGTCATGCTATTCTTTGGTCTTCTTATACCGATAACCATGGGGCTGTCGGGAGTGAGGGCTTCCTTGGTGTTGGCCGCGCATCCGGCGGACCGTATCAGGGCCCCTTCTCACAACCATGGTTGCATGCTGAACTGATCGTCATGAATGTCTTTGACCCCTGCGATAGTTATTCAGTTCCAGTGGCCACGTTCAGTGACGTGCCTCTTGACCACCCTCTCTATACATATATTCAGGCTCTGTATGATGGCGGCTACACAGCAGGATGCAGCACCAGTCCGCTGATGTTCTGCCCCGATACCATTCTGGATCGTGCGCAGGCTGCGGTCTTTATGATGCGCGGACAGTTTGGTTCAAGTTATGTTCCGCCTCCTGCGCCGTGGGATACCTTTGCCGACGATTGGACCGGCTTTGAATGGGCAGAGCCTTGGGCGGAAGGCATGTGGCAGCAGGGATTGACAGGCGGCTGCCGTCAGGATCCGTTGATGTATTGCCCTGAGACGAACCTGACACGGGTTGAAGCGAGTGTCTTTGGACTGCGCATGAAATATGGAGTGAATTACGAGCCTCCACTTGCCAGTGGAAAAGTATTTGCGGACCTCACCGACCCCACATATTGGGGCGCTGGCTGGGCTGAGCAGGCGTATGCGGATGGTCTGCTTCAGGAGTGTGGCACCGATAATGAGACAGGCAAGCCCTTTTTTTGCGCGCTGGATTTTGTCAACCGTGCCTGGGGTGCGTACATGATCGTAAAAGCCAAGGACCTGCTTCCGGCGCCGTAAGGCCGTCAATGATTTCTGGAAATAACGAAGAACAGCCGTCACATTTTTTAGACGGCTGTCCTTTTTGTGTGAATCTGGGCTGACAAAATTGTAAGGTGTTTTGAAATCTTTTTATTTTCTATTATCTGCTCTTAATGTATCATTCCGCATCATAAAATTTGGGTGGTTCGATTCACTTTTGTGGTCTCGCGTTGTGGGTAGAAATAATTTTATATCTGTTGAATAAGGAAAGAAGAAAATGAACAAAAAACTATATCTGTTGACCGCCATTATTATGTTGTTTGTTATGTCGATCGGGAGCCATACGAACGCGGGTGCTTCTCCACTTGCGGCGGCAAAAAGTGCGAAAGTGGTAGTTAATGGAGTCTCCACAACCTGCACCACATTCAAAGCATGTGACGACCTGTTGGGTCCCGACGCAACCCTCTACATTTCTGGTGAGTGGAACGAGCAATTGCGCATCACAGAATCTGGGTCGGCGGGGCACCCCATCAATGTCATTGGTACCGATGCGCTTATCAAGGTTGACAGAACTGAGGTGAGCGGAATTGCCCTCACAGGCAGCTACATTAACCTCTCCGGTTTCGAAGTGATCGGTGGTGATTCCTTTGGTATTTTTATCACGGGTCAGGTCATCAAGGTGGAGAACAACATTGTGCACGACAGTGTGCTGGAAAATGGAACCGCAGGTAACTGCCGTCAGGGAAGCTGGGGCAGTGCCATCAAGGTGCGTGAGGCAATGTACGTCGAGGTTCGCGGCAATCAGGTTTACAACAGCTGTGGCGAAGGGATCGCCCTGCGCGGCACCTATGTTTTGGCTGAGTACAATACCGTGTGGGATAACTTCTCGGTGCAGCTTTACGTTGATAACTCGCCCTACACCACTGCCCAGCACAACACCGTCAAATGCACCCCGGGCTTCCCAACCCCCAGACAGCCTGTTGGAATTGCAATAGGCGAAGAACGCTTTAGCGGCTGGGGAAACCAGCGCCACGATAATAAGGTTTTGAATAATTACGTGGAAGGTTGTCAGGATGGCATCGTCTCATGGGAAGGCGAAATGTCCACCGCCAAATTGATCGATTCGGTCATTTCCGGTAACACAGTTGTCAATGGAGCGGGACGAGCCATTGGCTTGTGGTCGAAGAATCAGAATGTGTTGATCGAAAACAACACCATCTACGCTGAACCCTTCATCAAATATCCCGAGGGTGTAACGGTGATCAACAACACCGTTATCGGGAGCACCCCCTCCATCTTTTCAGATGTCCCCTCCACTTATTGGGCGGTCAGCTACATTGAGAGCCTTTACAACGCAGGCATCACTGGCGGGTGCTCGACCTCTCCGCTTTTGTATTGCCCCAGTTCCTCGGTGACTCGCGCCCAAATGGCGGTCTTCCTGCTGCGTGGCACTCATGGCAGCGGATACACTCCTCCCGCAGCGAACGGAGCGGTCTTCGGTGACGTATCCACCAGCACCTTTGCAGCCGCGTGGATCGAACAATTGGCCGCAGAGGGAATCACCTCAGGCTGCGGCTCTGGGAATTACTGTCCAGACGCAACGGTCACCCGCGCTCAAATGGCCATCTTCCTTCTCAGAAGCAAATATGGCTCGGCGTATGTTCCGCCAGTTGCAACGGGTGTTTTCCCGGATGTTCCCGTCGGTTCCTTTGCAGCAGATTGGATCGAACAGCTTGCCGCAGAAGGCATCACCAGCGGATGCGGCGGCGGTAACTATTGCCCCAATTCAGCCGTCACGCGCGACCAGATGGCGGTCTTCCTTGTAAAGACTTTCAACCTGCCGTAAAAAGTTTTATAAATAAATGACAAAATAGAGCTTTCACATAACGTGAAGGCTCTATTTTATAATGGGTAAACATAAACGATATAGGAAAACACTTTGCTACCGAAAAACACCAGCATTCCACAATTTGACTTTGGCGGAAAAGGCACGCCGCTGCACTTCCTACATGCGAACGGATATCCGCCTGGATGTTACGACCCGTTATTCAGCCTCATCAAAGACCACTATCATCTTTTTGGAATGACGCTTCGCCCGCTGTGGCCTGACTCGAATCTCAAGGATATCAACGACTGGAAACCTCTCTCCGACGACTTGCTACGCTTCCTCTCCGACCGTGGAACTGATCCCGTGATCGGGGTAGGTCATTCCATCGGAGGCATTGTCACTTTGCGGGCCGCCCTGCGCGACCCGAAAAAATTTCGTGCCATCATTTTGCTTGACCCCGTCCTGTTCGTGCCATCATTTTTGACGATGTGGAATATCGTCCGTGCGTTTGGGCTTGGGAACAGAGTCCACCCAAAGATCAGCGGTGCGCTAAAACGCAGGCGTGAATTTGACAATCTGGATATGGTCTTTCGCGGCTATCGTACCCGCGAGGTTTTCAAATACATGAGCGATGAAAGCCTGCGCGCATATATCGCAGGCATCACAAAAGCGAAGAAGGGTGGCGGCTTTGAACTTGCCTACTCTCCTGAATGGGAATCGCGTATCTACCTGACAGGTATGCGTGACTTCGACCTCTGGCGCGGACTGCCCAAACTCGAAGTGCCCACGCTCATCATCCGCGGCGCCGAGACGGACACATTTCTCGAAGTGGCGGCAAATCTTGTTAAACAGAAGCAGCCCAAGGTTAAGATCGAAACGCTGCCCAAATCCACGCATATCCTGCCGTTGGAATATCCGCAGGAAGTATTTAGAATCATGCAGTCATTTTTACAAGATCTGTTCCGTTAAATCCGACCTGTCCATCTGGATAGTGAAGACTCCCCCAGCGACGGGGGAGTCTTTTGTCTTCAAAAGCTATGATGTAAACAACAAAGTTTTACTTTAGGAGACAATCATGAAAAGATTTTTCAAAATCGTTGGCATTCTGGCGGGGCTTGGAATCCTTGCCGTACTTTTGATGTTCGCTCTTCTGCCGTGGATGGATCGTTACGGCGCGACCGACGAAGAGATCGCTGCTTCTTTTGCTGGTGATGAATTGGTTCCAACCCCGCGCATTTTCTACACCCGAGCTATTTCTATCAACGCATTGCCCGAAGAGATCTATCCATGGATCGTTCAACTCGGCGCGGACAAGGGCGGCATGTACAGTTACACATGGCTGGAGGCGCTCATCCAATGCCCGCAGACCAATGCAGACCGCATCCATGAAGAGTGGCAGGGTCTGGAAGTGGGCGATAAAGTTCTCATGTGTCCCGATGAAAACATGCCTCCTGCCTATGTAGTGGCTATGGTTGAACAAGACCATACCATTGTACTGGGGCACAAGGAAAACGAATCATGGGTTGAAGTCTGGCTGTTCAATCTTGTCCCTCAAGATGACGGAACAACGCGTCTTGTCATTCGTTCACGCAGTGCCGCAGAAGGATGGTTTTGGGATGCCATCCGTCCTGGTGAATTCATCATGATGCGCCGTATGATGCAAGGCGTCAAGGAACGAGCGGAGAAGTAAGTGAATGATCTTATAAAAAGGAGAACGAAAATGAACGAAAATTTTGTAGATTGGAAATATGAGCGCGCCTGTGTGATGTCCCCCGTTATCTAGCAAACTCTTCCCATTTCCACGGTTAGATGACAATAGGCTCATGATAGCTCCTTCCCGTTTATAAGATACTGCGCTAGATCAAAATCTCCCCCTGCCAATGGGGGAGTTTGGTACTATCCGAGTGGATAGTTTCATTTTTTGTACGTGACAAGCCCGATCCATTCGCTCTCTTGAGTAAATAACGTGCCAGTTAAATCTCCCCAAAGGCTTTCAACGACAAATCCATTTTGCGCAAGTTCATTTGTGATCGCCTCCGGTGTGTAATCTTGAAACCAATTTCGGTAGACCGACATTTTTCCGTTTGCTTCGATGACCGTATATTGGTCAAGCCATATGGATTGCTCTGGATAGTCAAAGCCTTCCTCCAGTACAAGATGCGGACCTGGTTTCCAGAATCCGCTCTCCAATGCTTGCCAGCGGTTTTTATTGCCATGCTTTTTTCGGTGTTCGCGCGTAGATACGTCCAGAACGAATTTTCCGTTTGGCTTGAGCGCGCGATATACATTGTTCAACAGTGTTGTGCGTTGTTCGGGATTAAGCGGGCAGAAATCACCGTAGATCAATAAGACCACGTCATATCGATTTTTGTCATTGAGCTCAAGATAGTTTTGGTAGCGATAGGCAATATTCAAATTGTTTTCTGCTGCAAATTTTGTCGCGTACTCAATTGATCGATGAGAGTAATCCACGCCAGTGACTTGCAAACCCGCACGCGCAAAACGGGAAGTGTACAGACCGGGGCCGCATCCCAGATCTAATACAGAGTCTCCAGCTTTTAAAGCCAGATTTTCTACCAGCCATTTTACGGAACGGTCTATTGTCTCTGGGTTGCGGCTGGCGGCGTCAATATCTGGATTTAGATGTGCTTCCAGCAGATGAACTGAGATATGTGGGTCATCCCAAAATAGTGGTTCACCTGAAGTGAAGGGGGCGGGTTTTTGTTGAAGTCCGATCAACTGTGAGATGATTTCGCCAATTTGTGCCATGGTCACTTTCCTTGTTGCCGAATGTATTCGCTTACATTCACGTTGTATTTCACCTCTTCCAGCGTGAATACTGCCCAAGGGATTCCCTGATCCAGCCAGGTCGCAGAACCGACTGCGCTGAGTTTTGTCCCATCAATATTTTTTCCGTCCATGCTGCGAGTGATCCAGAGGATTTTCTTTGCCTGATCACCAGAGTCTCTAAAGCGCATGGCTTCCATACTATCGAGCAAACCTGTATCGGGATTGAAGCGCATGACGAAATTTTCTTCCTGATCTTTATATGGGATGAATAAAAGAGCTGTGTGATCATCTATCGGTTCCCAGCGTACGCGTGGGTCTGTAACCCAAATGGACGGGAACCATGCAGCTTCTGCCCATACTGCGAGATTCGCTGCCTGGCTGGTACTTGGGTCATTATCAAACGTGCCAATGATCGGAATCTCAAAATGACTGTTGCCATTCACGTAACTTTCGTTGACTTTCATGATCGGGATGCCAAACCATGTCGCCTCGATGTAATGGCGATAGTCCCTGCCAGCGTTGTGGACAAAGATGAAACGCGCAGGCATTTTTATGCCAAATGGACTGATCGCCGCTCGTCCTTTGATTACAACCGTGTCAACAACTGGGATGTCTTCGCCATATACTGTTTTGTAAAAACGTTCCACAGGTGCGGGCAGACCAGCGGGAAGCTGAACGGTTTTTAACTCAGGTGTATTTTCCGGGTAAGGTTCAAAGGATTTAGGCTTGACCTGGAATCCAAGCCAGCCAAGAAAGATCAGTGCTATGAGTATGCAAATGATGACGATCAGGATTTTCATGCGTTTTCCATTTTAGAGTTTATTTGGTTATTTGAAAATATGTTTTCATTTCACGCCCGGCCTATCACCAGACCGTCATTTTCAAACATTGATACTTGGGAAGGATCATTCCTTTTTTTGTATTCATGGACGCGTTATCAGGGATTGAGCCCCTGATAGCACAGAGAGTAGAAATATTTAATTTACTGGCGGCAGGGTGTTTGTTGGGTTATTTTTCTTTTTGCCGAGCAAACCCGCGCGTGAAAGCACAAGGTATGCACCAAGAACAACAAGGAAGGCGGGAAAAAGAATGTTGTTGTCTGATGAAAAGAGCATTTCAAAGAACATACCAAAGACCACGAACAGGATCAACCCAATTTTCATCAGCTTTGCGCCAGACTGCTTTTGTGCCTCTTCATCGGCACGCCAGCCCATTACATAAATGCCTGTGCCAACAAAGAGAATGATCAATATCCAAAAGTAGGACATTGATACCCAATGATGAGTAATGCTTTGGAACAACAATATCAAACCAACGCCAGTGACAATTGACCCGGGAATGGCAAGTGCCGCGGATTCCTTTCCGCCTGCGAACATCATCACAAATAACAGCGCACCAAAGCCAATAAGGATGAGGGGCCAGAAGAAATCCCAGTTCAAGGCGTGGAATAACTGGCCTGTCAGGGATAGCAAGCCGAAGACGATCATGATTGCGCCTCCTATGAGGGCGCCTATGTTGGAACGATTTGTTTGCATTTCTTTCTCCTTTGAGATTTCAAGCTGACTTTGAGCTATTCAAGTCGTTTTTGTTAAGAAGCGGCTTCAAGATGGAGATCAACTTATCAGGCGGTGCGCCCTTGTAAACAAAATCTGCGCCTGCGCCTTTTGCCGCGGCTTCATCGTTCGCGTCCACGCTGAGGAGGACAATTTTCAGTTGTGGATAAGCCTTTTGAAGTAGTCGGCAGGTATCGGGTGCGGGAGAACCGTAGAGTCTCCAATCCAACAACAGCAGGTCGGGTGACGCATCTGCCAAAGTGCGGATCAGAGTCTCCACATCTCCAACTTCAACGATGCCATTCATACCCATCTTGCGTTGAAGCAGAAGAATAAGCGCCTTGCGTGTTGCAGAATCGGGATCAGCAATGATGATACGAATCATAAGGACCTCGCTTGTAGTGTATGACAAGCGAGGTCCCCGGGTATCTGTCTATGGTATGGTCTTTACCTAGCCGAACGGACAGGACGCTTCATTTGACCTCAGAACCCTTCGATCAAACTCAGGGCGGGTCTGTTACACGAGCTTCTGCTCCAGTGCCAGTTTGACGGCTTCCACACGACTATCCACACCAAGTTTGTGGAAGATGTTTGAAATGTGAAATTTGACCGTTCCGAGACTCACCACAAGTTCCTCTGCGATCTCATTGTTGTTGAGACCGTCCACCAAACATCGGAGGACGTCACATTCACGTTCGGTCAATTGCCCACCTGCGATCTGTGGTTGTGCAACGGAATTTGCCAGCACTTGTGTGGCTTCGGGGGAAAGAGTCATCTTGCCTTCATACGCCGAGCGGATGGCGTGTCCCAACTCTTTTGCTGTGACGTTCTTTTGCAAGTATCCGATGGCCCCGGCCTGTAATGCTCCCTGCACCATGTTCTGTTCGGCGAAACTTGTTAGAGCAATAACCTTAACCTTTGGATATTTTTGATGGATCTCGCGTGTGGCAGTGATCCCGTCTGTGCCGGGCATCATTAAGTCCATGAGTACAACATCGGGCTTATGGAGGGAAACCATCTGCACTGCTTCAGCGCCATCAGAGGCTTCACCGACGAGTTTAAATTCCTTGTTAACCAGGAGGAATTTTGATAAGCCGCTCCTGACAACCGTATGATCATCCACGAGAAGAATTTTGATGGGCATTTGTTGCTCCTTGTTAAAAAGCTATAAAACTCTCAGCTTTATGTTTGGGTTTGCATTCCATATTACTTCAACGCAAGTCCCCGAGCCGGGGGTGCTGCTAATATGATAGTCGGCGCCAATGGCTTCAGCGCGTTCACGCATGATGCGCAATCCCAGGCTGGTCGGTTTGCTGGTGGACATGTCGAAGCCGATGCCGTTGTCGCATATTTCAAAATGCAACCCATCCGGAAAAAGGGACAGACTTACATTTACCTGTGTGGCGCGCGCATACTTGAATATGTTATTCAAGCTTTCCTGCGCAATGCGATAGACGGCAACTTGTACCTCAGGAGGCAGTTTACAATCGCCTTCGATGCTCAACGTAATGGGCAGGCGCGAGCGGCCTATAAAGGCTTCACACAATTGTTTGATAAGGTCGCTCAAACGTGTTTGAGTTAAAGCGGCAGGACGCAATTCAAGCAGAAGCGTGCGCATCTCGGCCAATGCACCGCGTGTGAGCTGGCGCAGCTCCTCTGTTGACCGTACTGCTTCATCTACATCCATTTCCCATAATTCTGGCAATACTTCTGCTGTCAGACTGGCGGAGAATAAGGTTTGTGTGACAGCATCATGCAGGTCACGCGCGAGGCGGGTGCGGTCTGCGGTGACTGCCTCTTCAGCAGCTTTCTCTGCCAGTTCCTTCTCTATCTTTGTGCGTTGTTCGATCTCTTTCTGTAAACGTTGGTTGGCGTCCTCCAACTCGTGCGTACGTTCCTGCACCCGTTGTTGCAGGTTTAACAGGTAATCAGCTTCCTGTTCTGCCATTCGTTCCGACGCACGTTTTTGTTCGTCAATGTCTTCGATAATCCCAACCAGATAATCTGGTTTACCGTTCAGGTCACGCACGAGGGAATAGTTGACACGTGCCCAGAAGATACGATCATCTTTATGGCGATAACGCCTTTCCATTACATAAGAAGTCTCGTTTGCCTTCGATCAAATCCTTGAACAGATCCACGTCCATGCCGCGATCTTCGGGCACAGCCAGCAAACGCGGATCAACGTTCCGTAAATCCTCTGCGTTATATCCGATGATCCTTTCCGTAGCCGCATTGAAGGTAATCGGCCTGCGCTCAAGACTCATTACCGCAACGCCCACAGCTACGTTATCGAAAATAGCCTGAAAACGTGCCTGCGAATTATAGAGCTCCTCAGCGGCATGTTTCGCCAGAGCTTCCTCTGCCCGCTTGCGTTGTTCCACTTCCGTTTCGAGGAGTTTATTCATTTCGCGCAATTCGGATGTTCGCTCTGAGACCTGTGTTTCGAGGTGGATATTCTGCTCACGGATCGCATCTAACCGCCACTTGAATCCGCCAGCGAGGAGCACGCTCAACACGACAATCAAAGAACCATTGAACCACCAGGTCTGCCAGTATGGCGGCGTGATCACAATGGGAATGGAAATACCCTGCTCGTTCCAGACGCTATCGCTGTTGGATGCTTTTACATGGAAGGTGTAATCTCCGCCCGTCAGGTTGGTGTAAGTGGCGTAGCGACGATTACCGGCTTGTATCCAGTCCTCGTCAAAGCCTTCGAGTTTATAGGCATATTGATTCTTCTGCGGCGCCTGAAAATCGAATGCTGAAAATTCAAACGAGATGAAATCCTGTTGATAGGAAAGCTCAATAGGCGTGCGGCCGGTCAAATCCACAAGCTGGGGTTCGTTGAACACATCGAAGCGGGTTACAACCACTTGAGGCGCAACGGGGTTTGGCTTGATATCTTCGGGACGGAATAGGTTGAAGCCGTTGATGCCGCCAACGTACATGGTGCCATCGGCGCTTTGGAAGTAGGCGTTCGAGTTGAACTCGTTACTTTGCAGTCCATCGGATGTATCGTAGTGTGTGAATGTTTCGGTACGCCGGTCAAATTCAGCAAGGCCGTTGTTGGTCGTTAACCAGAGATTGCCATCATTATCTTCGAGGATTCCTAGCACAACATTGTTGGGCAGTCCGTTCTTTTCGGTGTAGTGTTTGAATTCACCGGTGCGCGGGTCGAGGCGGTTCAGCCCAAGCTGTGTGCCGAGCCAGATAAAGCCATCGGTGGTTTCGTGGATGGTCCAGACCGAGTCTTCGCTCAGGCTGTTCGTGTTGTCAGCGTTGTGAATGTATCTCGTAAACGTGGCAGTTTTCGGGTCCGTTTGACGCGGATCGTTTAAATCCAATTGATTCAGCCCGCCACCCCAGGTCCCGATCCAGAGGATGTTATTTGAGTCGATATATAAACTGACCACCGTGTTACTGCTCAGGCTGGTTGGGTCTGCAGAGTCGTTACTGTAATTCGTGAATGAGTCGGCGTTCGGGTCAAAGCGCGACAAACCGCCGAAGGTGCCAACCCATAAATTACCTTTTTTATCGGGCAGGAATGTGGCGATATTATCGTCGGCGAGGCTGGCTGGGTTTTCCGGCTCATGAAGATAATGTGTAACACGATCAGTATTGGAGTTAAGGCGATTCAAACCCTTACCCAATGTGCCTGCCCATACCGTATTGTATGGATCAACATATACATCCATGAACAGGTCATCGGACAGGCTGTTGGGGTTTTCGGGGTCGTGATGATAATGTGCGAAAGTTCCAGTGTCAGGGTCAAAACGGTCCAAACCACCGCCCCATGTGGCAACCCAGATATTGCCGCGTTTGTCCTCTGCAAATGCGCCAACAGTATTCGCGCCGAGGCTGGCCGGGTTGCCGGGATTGTTTCGATACAAACTAAATTGTCCCGCATTTGCGGGCAGTTTGTTGATGCCGCTATGCGATGTGCCAACCCACAAAATACCGGAGCGATCCCTGAACAAAGACCAAACTTCGTCTCCACTCAAGCTGTCGGGAAAATATGGGTCGTTCTGGTAGCGCGTGAAATATCCGGGGTCTGCAAGGTTCATGCGGCTCAAACCGTTGGCCCATGTACCGATCCACAAAACGCCATCGGGGTCGAGCCACAGGCTCATTACATCGTCCCCGCTCAGGCTGTGTTCGTTTTGCGGATCGTGTGTAAAGTGTTTTACTTTTCCGGTCTGCGGATCAAAATTATCAAGCCCGGAGCCATGCAGACTAAATCCGCCAGTAGCAATCCACAATGTTCCATCGGGTGCTTCCACAATGGATGCGATATTGTTGCTTGCGAGGCTTTCAGGATCCGATTCATCGTGCTGGTAACGCGTGAAAGTTCCGCTTGATGGATCAAAGCGGTTCAAACCAGACCCTTCGACTCCGCCTGCTCCGGTACCGATCCAAAGCTGATGGTTCGAGTCTTCGAAAATATAAGAGACCGCGTCACTGCTCAGGCTGTTTGGGTCATTCGGGTCGTTCTTGAAATGTTCAAAGGTATCCGTCTCCGGGTTGTAACGGTCCAGACCGGCGAGTGTGGCGATCCAAAGATCTCCGTTTGAATCACTCTTTATAGAGTAGATCGTTCCATCACTGAGGCTTGCCGGGGCTTCAGGGTCAGTTAGGTAACGAGTGAAGGTTTCTGTCGCAGGGTCGTAACGGTTCAGTCCGCCGCCCCAGGTCCCGATCCAGAGTGAGCCGTTTTTGTCCTCTCCCATTGAAAGGATGCTGTTGTGGCTGAGCGAGTTGGGGTCATCGGGATCGTGTTTGTAAATCTTGAACCCGTAGCCATCGTAACGGTTCAGCCCATCCTGTGTGCCGATCCACAGGTAACCGCGGCTGTCTTGAAAAATAGCCAGCCCGGCGTTCTGAGAGAGGCCATCTTCAATTGTGAGATGCTCAAAACGAACGACACTGCCGGGCGCAAAGTTTAGGTCAGCATCAA
Source organism: Candidatus Villigracilis affinis (assembly GCF_016705895.1). Classification (NCBI taxonomy): domain Bacteria; kingdom Bacillati; phylum Chloroflexota; class Anaerolineae; order Anaerolineales; family Candidatus Villigracilaceae; genus Candidatus Villigracilis; species Candidatus Villigracilis affinis. The sequence continues at coordinate 66,255 of NZ_JADJKT010000042.1, forward strand.
AAGCCGCACCTGTTGGAGGTGCGGCAAGCCCGGTTGTGGAAGACAAAACAGAGAACCCGAAAACGACAATAAAAAAAAGACTGCGTATGCGCTTCATGGAGATGGCCAACTTCGCGTCATTCTAGCATTGCGCAAATCCCCGTTGCTACTAACAAGTTTCTTAATTTTCAGGACGGATGTAATCAAAATTACGATATGAAGAAGGAACTCGTAATGAAACACTTTCCCATCTCATCATGCTTTTTCAAAAAATAATCTTTTATAATCACTTTATGCTTACTCTCAAACAACACTTCCTGCTCGACCCATCCGTTATCTTTTTAAATCATGGTTCCTTCGGCGCAGCTCCAAGGCCTGTTTTTGAAGCCTATCAAAACTGGCAATTGCGTTTGGAGCGCCAGCCGGTACTCTTTCTTGGTCGCGAACTCGATGGACTTCTGAAAAAATCCCGCCAAGCGCTTGGGGAATATCTCAATACCGATTCTAATGATCTGGTCTATATTCCCAATGCAACCCATGGAGTAAATATTATTGCTCACTCTTTGCAACTCAAGCCGGGGGATGAGATTCTGACTACTGACCACGAATATGGCGCTTGTGATTACACCTGGAATTTTATCTGCGATAAAGTTGGCGCAAACTACATCCATCAACCCATTCCCTTGCCAGTTTCTTCTGAAGAGGAAATTGTCCAACAGTTCTGGCGAGGTGTCACTTCGCGAACAAAGGTCATTTATCTGAGCCATATTACTTCTCCAACAGCCCTGCGCATGCCAGTGGAGCAGATTTGTAAGCGAGCAAAAGAGGCGGGAATATTGACGGTCATTGATGCAGCCCACTCCCCAGGGCAGATTCCCGTCGATCTTCAAGCCCTTGATGCCGACATTGTTTTCGGAAATTGTCATAAATGGATGCTCAACGCAAAAGGTTCCGCGTTTTTGTATGTAAAGCAGAAATTACAATACCTCATTGATCCATTGATTGTGAGTTGGGGATACCATCCAACTCCAGAGACAACTACAGGCTCCCGCTTTATCGACATCCTGCAATGGACAGGAACCAAAGACCCCACTGCCGCTTTAACTGTCCCAACTGCCATCCAATTCTTGCGGGACAATCATTGGGATGATGTGCGAAAAGAATGTCATGATCTGCTGCGCCGGGGAATCGAGCAAATTTGTGACTTGGTAAATATGCCCCCGTTGTATCCTCTCGATTCGGATCTTTATAGTCAAATGGGTATTGCTCCTCTCCCTTTGTCTAATCTTGCAGCGCTTAAAAATCGTTTGTATGATGAATACAAGATAGAAGTACCCCTGATCCAATGGCAGGATCAACAATTTGTCCGCATTTCGGTACAGGGATACAATTCTGAGGAGGATATTGATGCATTGGCGAAGGCGTTACAGGTGCTTTTACCCCAAGTTGCTGCTTAGCTGATCGAATGACACCTGCGGCAGGGGAGGCCGTGAAATTGCTTCGTGTTTCAATACAGGGCTATAACACAAAAATGGATATGAACCGTTTATTGAAGGCATTGTCCGCCTGCCTTGGAAAAGCGTGAGAAAATCTTAATCTAAAACGTAGGGATGCCGTAATTTTGTCTACGCGTTTTTGTGATAGATTTATAGCGGAGTGATCATGAAAAAGCCCAAATTGCGGATTTCAGCCCGCAAAAGATACGTTTCGTTTCTCTTATTATCAATAGCCGTTCTGGCTTATTTCCTGCTTTCACCGAGCGATGGTTCCGCAAAGCCCTTGCAGCGTGAAACGATCAACACTCCATCTCAGCTGATAGATGCGGTTAATAATCTGCGCATAGCCAATGGTTTACCAGCGTTGGCTGTACACTCTGTATTGATGCAATCTTCTCAATCACAGGCCGACTATATGGCCTCGGTTGGATATTCCACACACGAGCGCCCGGGCGGAATTAGTTTTACCCAGCAGTTGCTTGCCTTGGGTTTCCCACTGGCCGGTGACCTTTCTTTGGGCGGCTTTCGCGCAGAGAATGTGATTCAGTCTTCCGGTCCGCTGGTGTGGAATGGTGTGCCGCCCGGCTGGCAGGATAGTCAGCACATGAATACTATGCTTTCGCAGAATTTCACACATATTGGCGCGGGCATCTCACAAGGTACAAGCGGATATTTCTATGCGTTGGATTGCGCTGCCGCAACTGGCAGTGGTGAGATGCAAGATGGTGTAACCACACTGCTGACGAGTGTACCCGGCGGGGCACAGGCTGGGGTCAGTCAATTCATGGTTCCAGTGGTACTCAGTACCGCAAACGCTGGTGGAGATGTACTTCATAAAGTACAGTATGGACAAACCCTGTGGAGCATTGCCATCGAATATGGGACGACGATCAAGGCCATTCAAGCCTTGAATGGCCTTGGCGAAGACCTGGTCGTGTATCAGGGACAGGAGTTGCTGGTTCTAAAAGGAGCCACACCGCCTGCACCTGTCACACCAACCAGCGCTCTAGCGATGGATACGCCAGATGTTGTGCAGTTATCCACATCTGAAATGCCTGTGCCGTCTCCAACTGTAACTTTGTCCGCGCAAACTGCGACTGAGATCGTTGCTGTCGTTGATTCACCATCTGAAGATAAAGCCTCTTCTGGTACGGCTTCATCAGGATTGTTGGTGGGGATTTTGATCGTTGCCGCCTTTGTCGGTGGCGGGGTGGCAGTCTGGCTGATCCGCGACCCGAATTAAAGCGGCCTCTTCACGCTTGCGGAGTTGCTCCTCTAACTGCCAGGGAATGTCATTACTTTATACAGGTCACGCTCCATGCGTGGCCTGTTCTTGTGTATATAAAGATTGCAAACTGCGTAAAAGGTATAATAACCATTCTCAACGCAGTCTAACAAACTGCCAAACTCTATAACGACGAAACGAAAAAACAATGGAAATAACACTGGCATTAGGCGGTGGTGGAGCCAAGGGAAACTCTCATATTGGCGTAATTCGCCGCCTCGAAAAAGAAGGATTTATCATTCGTTCCGTGGCAGGGACCAGCTTCGGCGGCATTGTCGCCATTTTCTATGCTGCTGGGTACTCTCCCGATGATATCCAGAAAATATTTGAAGATGTGGATCAAGGTCGCCTTTACGGGCGCGACCCCGAAGACGGCCCGTCTCTGCTTGGGATTTCGGGCGTCCGTAAATTGTTGAATCATGTGGTGGGTGGAAAGACTTTTGATGACTTGCGCATCCCTTGTGCCGTCACCGCGGTGGATGTGAAATCGGGAGACGAGGTCATCATCTCCAAGGGGACGTTGGTGGATGCGCTTCTTTCCACCACTGCGTTGCCAGGGATTTTCCCGGTGCAGCGCATGAACGGCTGGGAATTGGTGGATGGCGGTGTGTTGAATCCCGTCCCTGTTTCGGTGGCGCGCATGTTGTCGCCGAATTTGCCTGTGGTGGCGGTGATACTCAACGACCCGATGGACAAACCCGTGCCCACCTATACGATTCCCATGCCACAGATCCTTCCACGCTCCATTGTGGAGCGGATTTCACGCATGAATTTCGCCCAGTCCCTCGATATTTTCCTGCGCGCAGTGGATGTGAGCAGCCGCGCTGTGGCACATTTCCGTTTGGAATTGGATAAGCCCGATGTCCTTATACGCCCTGCGGTACATCATATCAACCTGTTGGATAAAGTGGTGGTGGCTGATGTAGCCATGCTTGGCGAGCAGGCAACCGAAGAAATGTTGCTACAGATCAAACGGGCGGTTTCATGGCCTGTTCGAATCAGTAAAAAGATTTTTGGAGCAATACAATGAGTCGTGATTTAAAGGAATATGAAAAACAAACGAACAGGCGCCTGATCATCGGCGCTGTGGTTCTGCTGCTTGTCGTTGGGGTTGGCTTGATCTGGTTGATCTATGGTGGCGGCGCGGCTTCGATGGGATTTTTCTGCCTCATGGTCGGGCTCGTTCCCGTTGTTTTGATCGTTGGAATATTTTATGCTGCAGATTGGATCATGAAGAATGCCGGGCGCAAATAGTTCAAACTTGATCACGTTTAACGATTGGACGTTGAGAGTCCGCGAGGCGAATTCCGCTTCGCCGCGGCTGCTTGTGATGCTGCACGGTTTTACAGGCGACGAAAACTCGATGTGGGTTTTCACCCGCAGGATCTCGACAAATTATCACTTGATCGCGCCGCGCGCGCCGCACCCCACAGACCCAAGCGGATTCTCCTGGCGCCCGTCTCAAGCCCTGACCTTTGGCAGGCCCAGCCTCGAAATGCTTCAGCCAGCGGCTGAGGCACTGATCCGCCTCATTGATGAGTACTCAGCTTCGGTTAAGTTGGATGCGCTGCAATTCGATTTGATGGGATTCAGTCAGGGCGCGGCCATGACCAATGTGGTGGGAATGCTCTATCCGCACAGAGTCCGCAAGATGGGGGTGCTGGCTGGTTTTATGCCCTCCGGGTTGGATGAAAAGATAGAGCAAAAGGTATTGGCTGGAAAAAATATTTTCGTGGCGCATGGCACGCAGGACCAAATGATTCCCATTGACCGTGCCCGCGCTTCAATTGAATTACTTGAGCAGGCTGGCGCACGGGTGATCTATTGTGAAGATGAAGTGGGTCACAAATTGAGCGCGAATTGTCTGGGTGCGCTTGAAAATTACCTGAATGATTAATGATTTCTCACAAGGCTGTTGACGTTGATTTTGTTTGCAGGTATCCTTGCTGAATGTTGGAATGCGGACTTCAGTCCGCTAACTTTGAAAAAAGCGGATTGAAGTCCGCGATCTGATTTTTCTACAAAGGTAAAGATGAAACAAAATTTTTCCCGTCGTGATTTTCTAAAGGTGGCAGGGGTTGGTCTGGGCGCTCTTGCGTTCAAGCCCTACTTTTCTGAAACATATTACGAAAAACTTTATACCCCGAAGCGATTGCCGCAATTTCCTGCTGGGGATATCATCGGCCGCCTTGTGGATCAGACCGATGTGCGAAGCCGTCCGGATAACAACCCGATCCTGAATAATGTGATTGGAGCGATGCCCGCTGATTATTTGATGCCGTGGGGACGTGAGGTCATCGGCAGTGTCATCGGTTTGACGAATCAGAAATATCTTGAAACCCCGCAGGGATATGTATGGGCTTCGCGTGTACAGCCGACAAGAAATTTGCCGAACACTCCAATTACCGAAATGCCAGCGGGGCAGCCTGGTTTTTGGGCGGAGGTGACCGTTCCATATGTTGACCTGACCCTCGAGACCCCTCCAATTTCCCCGTGGATTCAAAGCCTGATTCAATATAACTTCCCGCCGCGTGTCTATTATGGGCAGGTGGTTTGGATCGATCAGGTCCGCACCGCGAATGGTTTTGCGGAATATCGTTGGAACGAATCGCCCGGTCATGGATATGGCTTTGGCGATATTTTCTGGTTGGATGGTGCTGGATTGAAAGTCCTCACCGAAACAGACGTTGCCCCGATCAGCCCGGAGATCGACCCGAACGAGAAACGAATCGTCGCAGACCTGACCTATCAGAATCTGTCTTGCTTTGAAGGGAATAACGAAGTTTTCTTCTGTCGTATTTCCAGCGGCGCGAAATTTGATGCCACAGGCGCACTCTCTGAAGAGCGCGCAACCCCGGTGGGTGAGTTGCTGACCCATTGGAAGATCATTTCATTGAACATGAGCGGAGGCGGTTCCGCCTCCGGATATTCCACGCCTGCCGTTCCATGGAGCACGGTCATTCATGGTGACGGCATTGCCATTCACGGCGCTTTCTGGCATAACGATTTCGGCGAAAGGCGCTCGCACGGCTGTATTAATGTGAAACCCGAAGATGCCAAATGGATCTTCCGCTGGTCGTCGCCGTATATTTCCCTTGCGCAATGTGAAGCGCGCATGACCTGGCCCGAGCACGGAACTGTGGTGACCACCAAGGAATTGAAGTTGTAATCAAATTCCTCCGTCCTTCGACTGCACCGTACAATGGGTGTGCAGTTTTGCTCAGGACGAAGGATTTATTTTTGAGGTATTAAAAATGGAATTTTCCCAAATTAGTGTTGGGCTTGCCTTTCTCGCGGGATTGGCCTCCTTTCTTTCTCCCTGTGTGTTTTCGCTGGTGCCTGCTTATGTAGGGTATCTGGGCGGACGTGCTGCAGGCGGTGAGAGCAACAGCAAAAACCGCTGGATCACGTTCAGTCATGGGCTTGCTTTTGTGCTGGGATTCAGCACGGTCTTTGTTTTGCTGGGCGTCGCTGCCGCATTTGCAGGCGGCCTGCTTTATGAATTGCGTTTTTGGCTGGCAAAGATCGGCGGCATTGTTGTGATCGTTTTTGGCCTGCATATGATTGGTGTGTTTCACCTTTCTTTTTTGGCGTATGACACCCGCGTTCAACAGGCGCCGGACCCGAAGATGGGTTATTTCTCTTCTGCGTTGATGGGTGTGTTCTTCTCGGCGGGCTGGTCTCCCTGTGTTGGACCTGTGCTTGGTGCAATCCTTACCGTGGTGTTAAATGGCGGCTCGATTTCCCAAGGCGCTGTATTGCTCACGTCCTATTCCATCGGCCTTGGAATTCCGTTCCTGGTCGCTGCACTGGGCATCGGCTGGGTGACAAATATTTTGCGGAACTATGCCAAGACCATGCGCTACGTGGAAATTGCCATGGGCGTGATTCTTGTTATTATCGGTGTCATGCTTTTCACTGGTGTATTCGAATTGATCGCGCAGCAGGGACAGTTCTTCTTTTACGATTTTGGACTCTAATTTCAATCCATTCCTGATTTATACTCGGACGGCAGTGGCAGGCTCACTGCCGTCTAAATTAATTAACAGGATCTTTTCATGCTTAATGTAACTCTCTATACCCGCAAGAATTGCAAACTGTGCGACGAAGTGAAAACCGAATTGCAGGAGCTGCAATCGAAATACCCGCATCGCCTGGTTGAAGTGGATATTGAAACCGACTCCGCATTGATCGATAAATACGGGATCGAGATTCCCGTTGTAGAGGTTGGTCCATACACCCTGAAAGCCCCCATCTCTCGCCAGAATTTACAAATGACCCTCGGCGCTGCCTCCGATAGAAAGAATCAATTGGAGCAGGTTGGTGACCCTGATTATCAAATACGTGTCAAGAAAGGAAAGACTGTGACCACTGGAGATCGTGTTTCATTTTGGATCGCAAAACGTTACCTGTTGATCTTGAATTTGTTCATGCTGTTTTATGTGGGCCTGCCGCTTCTCGCGCCGACCTTGATGAAAATGGGTGCGGAACTTCCCGCCAAAGCCATCTATCGAATTTACAGCCCACTCTGCCATCAATTCGGATTCAGGTCATTCTTCCTGTATGGGGAGCAGGCTTTTTATCCGCTGGCAGAGGCGAATGTGGCAGGTGTAAAGACTTTCGAAGAAGTGACGGGAATTGCCCATCTTGATGACCCGTACAGTTTCACTCGTTTTGAAGCGCGTGCCTATGTTGGTGATGAGACGGTCGGTTACAAGGTTGCATTGTGCGAACGCGATGTCGCCATTTACCTCGCCATCCTGCTTTTCGGAATCGTTTTTGGTATCACAGGCCGCCGCATCAAATCATTGCATTGGGTCTTGTGGTTGATCATCGGCATTGCGCCCATCGGCTTCGACGGCTTCTCTCAGCTCTTCAGCCAATTCAACTGGACATGGCTCGCCACAGTCGTTCCGTATCGCGAAAGCACACCGTTCCTGCGTGCGCTCACTGGTGCTCTTTTCGGTTTGGCCACCGCGTGGTTTGCCTACCCCAACATCGAAGAATCCATGGCTGAGACACGCCAATATTACATCAAGAAATTCGCTGTCAACGAGGCTTCGCAATAATGCCCTTCCACGAAAACGACAGGCTTCGTTACTATCGCTTTGACATTTTTTCCAACGCAGTGACCCAAGCGGTCTTCACCCGTCGCGGCGGGGTCAGCCCTGCACCGTGGCATTCGCTCAACCTAGGCGGATCGGTGGGGGATGACCCTGCGCATGTCGCCGCGAATCGCATCCGTGTTTTTCAAGCCATGGGATGTAAACCCGAATCCATCCACGACGTGTGGCTGGTACACGGAACAGACATTGTCTACGCGGATGCACCGCGTCCGCTCGATCAACCCTCCGCGAAAGCCGATATCATTTTCACCGATAATCCCAATGTCTCACTGTTCATGCGTTTTGGCGATTGTGTGCCGATCCTCTTCCACGACCCGAAGAAAAAAGTCATCGGCATCGCCCATGCAGGTTGGATGGGAACCTTGCGCGGCGTAGTGGGTGCCGCCGTCGAAGGGATGCGCTCCCACTATGGCAGTAATCCCAAAGACATCGTCGCTGGCATCGGCCCCTCCATTGGCGTGGACCATTACGAAGTGGGTGCTGAAGTCGTTGCACAGTTTCAGGAGAAATTTGGCACGGAAGCCGATCAGATGTTGCAAACCAGAAATGGAAGCGCCTATCTGGACCTGTGGGCATCGAATTCCATACAGCTTCAAAAAGCAGGCGTGGATCAGATCCAGGTTTCTGGGGTATGTACCGCCTGTCATCTGGATGACTGGTTTTCACATCGAGCAGAAAAAGGCAAAACGGGTAGATTCGGCGCATTAATGGCGTTGCAGGCTTAGGGCGGAGTCTGAGCGCGTCGAAGGATTGGAAAGATGCAGGTAAAATTAGGGTATGAGTAATTTGGTTGAATCCATCCGTAGTCGATATCTGGAAACGCTTGAAAAGATCGCCGTTGCCGCCCGAAGTGTAGGCCGTGATCCTGAATCCGTCCGTCTGGTTGTTGTTACCAAAGCCCAACCCGTGGAAGTGGTGCGCGCGGTGATCGAAGCGGGTGCGCCGATTTTGGGGGAGAATTATCCCGAAGAAAGTGTAAAGAAAATACAATATTTGGGTCAGTTTTCTGCGGTAGAATGGCATATGATCGGTCATGTGCAAAGCCGCAAGGCGCAGCTCGTGGCTGTGAACTTTAACTTTTTACATTCGTTGGATGGCTTGAAACTGGCTGGCAGGCTCGATCGTTTTTGCGCTGAGGCTGGGCGTGTCCTCCCGACTCTGCTGGAGTTCAACGTGGGCGGCGAAGACAGCAAATCAGGCTGGTCTGCTTGGGATGAGGCGCAATGGCCCGCTCTGTTGGAAGAAATTGCCGCAGTGATCGCTTTGCCCAATTTGCAGATCCGCGGATTGATGACCATGCCGCCGCTCGGCCAAACGGCAGAGTTCTCGCGTCCGTTCTTTCAGAAATTGAAACGGCTGCAGGCTTATCTTTCCTCGCAATTTCCGAACACGGATTTTTCAGAGCTTTCGATGGGGACCAGCTCTGATTATGAGGTGGCCGTACAGGAAGGCGCCACGCTGGTAAGAGTGGGCACAGCCATCGTCGGCCCGCGACAATACAAAACGGAGGTTTGATGGATTTTCAGATTTTGATTTTGTTGATAAGAGTGATCTCCCAGCTCTTTATTTGGATCGTGATCGCGTCGTCTCTGCTTTCGTTTTTCGTTTCGCCGTATCACCCGGTCCGTGAGGCGCTGGATCGAATTGTGTCTCCTTTTCTTGACCCGATCCGCCGGGTTGTGCCGCTTGCAGGCTCCATGGATTTCAGCCCCCTGGTTTTAATTCTTGCCATCGATTTTATTTCCCGAATATTGATAGCCATCTTGATTTCTTTGAGTTGAGGTGAAACATGTCTAGAAAATACGTTTTACATAGTGGTCAGCGTGGATCTGCTTTGGCGGTGCGTATTACTCCGCGTGCCAGCCGTAACCAGATCGTGGGTGTGCTTAGCGACGGTACTGTGAAGGTGCATCTTGCCTCCGAGCCTGCAGATGAAGTATTGAACGTGGAGTTGGTGGGTTACCTCGCTGAAGTGTTGGGTGTGCCCCGCTCGCGCGTTGAAGTGGTGGCTGGCGAAAATGGCAGGGACAAGCTGGTCTCCATTCTGGATATGGATGTTGAGACAGCGCATCAACGCGTCCTCGCGCATGTTGATTAATTGATAACAGCAGATAAACAAAAGGAAGATGGCTTCTGTGAGTAGAAGTCTTCTTCCTTTTTTGATTCGGTATATGGGTGCGACGCACTCTCTGAGCTAATAATCCCGTTCTACTCTGAAAGCCCATACAATCGACGATAGATGGTATAGATCTCGTAAATGCTGCGGATGTAATTGCGGGTCTCTTCGAAGCGTACCGATTCCAAAAATAGGTCGGGATCGCCATTTGAAAGTTCTTTCCATTCGATTGCATTCCCTGGGCCGCCGTTGTAAGCCGCCAGCGCGGCGTACAGGTCGCCGCCCAACAGGTCTCGATTGTTGCCGAGATAATGAGTCCCAAACGCAATGCTCACATCAGGTCGATACAGGTCTTCATCGCTGTAGTTGACAGGCCAGCCGAGCTGCGAAACGATCTGCCCGCCCGTGGATGGAATGACCTGCATCAATCCGCGCGCACCTGCACTGGATTTTACAAATCCCTCGAATAAGCTCTCCTGCCGAATTACACTGAAGATGAACAATGGGTCGAATCGATTCGCCTCCGCATCAGGAAGTACCAGGTCGGCATAGTACAAACCGTAGCGCACATGGCCGAAATAAGGCGGCGCCATCATCGATTCAGTGTGTTCATCCAATCCTGCAATGGTAAGCACCTGCCGCCCTGTGAAGATCGCAGAACGATACAACCCAATATCCAGCAAGTAATTCATTAACCGATAGCTGCCCACTGCGTCCATGTTTGTTTCCAAATCTGCGCGCAGGTTTTCAAATTCAAGGCGGGCATCTTCGTAAATGCCAAGCTCCATCAATTCAGTGCCGCGGATGACGCGCTGGTCACTTGCAAGCGGACCCAGTCCGTTCAGATCAGTTTCCAGCGGAAGGTTGAAGGTGAGGCGTATCCATGAATCGGCATCCTTGCGTTCAGATTCCAGGTTTGGCGCGAGGTTGACCGAGATCGGCGCTTGAAACGGCTGCCGTTCCAATAAAAGGTCGCGTGCGCGTTCGCTGTAATATCCCGCAGGGTCACGATCTTGTGCGGCGCGCCATGCATTGACGGCGGCCTCTCCATCCCCAAGTTGCAGCTGCGCTTTTCCCATCCATAGATAGGCGCGTGCCTGGTCCACTGCCAGCATAGAAAGTGTAAGGCTGCGATTGAACGCATCCAGCGCAGGGACCGTGTTGCCGTTACGGTAATGAATGATGCCTGTCAAAAAGGTGGCGGTGGAGGCCTGCTCGGAACCAGGGTATTCATTTGCAACGCGCGCCCAAATTTGAATGGCTTCTTCATACTTGCCGTTGCGTTCATAAATACGCGCCGCGCTCATCAAATAATCTGCAGAGATCTCACTGCTCGGAACCGCTGCGACAAAATCCAAGAGAGTTTTGATACCCACGTTATATGAACCGAGGTTGTACCATTCGATGAATGCTTTTTCACCCCACGCATCTGCCCAGCGCGGATGTGTCGGATAGTCCGTGATGAATTTTGAATAATCCAATAATGCCGCATCGTAATTTCCGAGATCGCGATGCGATTGTGCGCGATAGTAATATGCCGTTCCGTCATTCGTTGGATTTTCGACGAGGTATTGATTGAATGCCGCAACTGCCACATCATATTGCCCCGCGAAGTAATCCACCAGCCCGCGATCCAATTGATTGACTGTGCCGCCTGCATCCAATAAAGCCACCAAACTCAGATAGGAATAATACGAAAGCGGATACTGCTCCACAGCCAGGCGGAATCGATTCAGCGCTTCTTCACTTTGACCGATGGCCTGATACGCCAACCCAGACTCATACGCCACTTGAGCCTTGATGTAATCGTTCGGCGCGCGTGCCGCGATGCCGTCATACAAAGCCAGCGCGGAGTTGTAATCTCCCATGGAGACCTGAGTCGAAGCCACTTTCAAGTCCAATGTGATGTCATCGCCGAGGGCTGGGGCTTGAATGGCGGCCGTGTAGGCGGAAAGCGCGCTCGGATAATCCAGCGCCCCATACAATGCATCGCCGCGCAATTCCTGTACGTACGCATCCAGGTGACCGGGGCGCACCACAAGATAGGACTGCCAGGCATCTGCGGCGGCTTGATAATTTCCCAAACGATAATTTGCCAGCCCCTGCAGGAAATAGGCTTGCCCTAGATTTATGGATTGCGGAAATCCCGTGATCAATGCCTGCGTAGATGCCAGCGTTTCTTCGTAGCGTTCCTCTGCAAAATAGACTCGCGCCTCACCCCATTTTGCAGCAGCCTGCACCAGTGGATCGGGCGAATCGGTCAGCGCGGTTTTGTAATGGATCAACGCGTTTTCATAGTCGCCGTTGAATAGCGCAATATCGCCTTTGTCCACGCGGGCGATGGGCAGCGGGGTTGGTGTGATGGTCGGGGTGGAGGTCGCTTCAGGAGTGGAGGTGACATTCGGGGTCAGCGTCCAGCCGGGGGGGATGGTGGGGAAACCTGGAAGGATGGAACAAGCCGTTATCGCCGTAGCAAGCCAAAGTCCAAGAAAGACGCGCAGGCTTGAGCGGCGGAGATTTGTCGAAGGGTGGATGAATTTCATCCTATTTTTATACTGGTAAAAGACAGGAGCGTCAAGCGGGATAATCCGGGTTTGTGTGTGATATATTAACCGATGTCACACGGCAGTAAATTTTGCGCGATGGCATATCAAAATAAAAAGAGGAAAAAGTAAAAAAATGAACATACAGCACAAAATTTATCATCTCGGACGGTTGATTTTGTCTGCATTTTTGTTGTTTGCTGTTGCAGCGTGTGGAACCAAACCGCAGGAATCCGCGGCGCATGTGACGTCGACTGGATTCGTGTGCCCCGAACCCAGCCCGCGCGTGGAATTTGAAAGCAAGGAAATCAATATTTTCACATGGACGGAGTACGTGCCCGCCGATATCATCGATTGCTTCGGGCTGGTCTACGGCGTGGATGTGAATGTGGATTATTTTTCGTCGAACGAAGAGTTGTATACGAAGATGTCATTTGGCGAGAGCGTGAATCCGTATGACGTGGTTCACCCAAGCGATTACATGATCGATGTTTTGATCCGCGAAGGGCTTTTGCAAAAACTTGACTCGGGCAAACTCGAGAATATGAAGAATCTGGATGGCGGTTTGATAAGCGCCTACGGCAGTACGCTCGATTTTATCGTGCCCTATCAGATGGGAACGCAGGCCATTGTGTATAACAGCGAAACCGTGACCAACCCGCCGACCTCCTGGGCCGATCTGTGGAGCCCTGAATACAAAGGCCGAATCGTCGCTGTGGATGATAACCGTGTGGTCATTGGCATGGCATTGCTCACGCTTGGCTATGATGTCAACACCACCGATGAAGCCCAGCTTGAAGAAGCGAAACAGAAACTCATCGAACTCATGCCGAACATCCGCGTCTTTGACAGCGACAGCCCCAAGACCCCGCTTGTCGCTGGTGATGTGGATCTGGGCATCGTCTGGAATGGCGAGGCATTTTTGGCAAAGCAGGAAAATGCCGCATTTGAGTATGCCTTTCCGAAGGAAGGTTCGATCATCTTCTTCGACGGCATGGGTATTCCGACCAACGCACCGCATCCAGATATCAGCTATGCGTGGTTCAACTACATGATGCAGGGTGATGTCTTCTGGTTGACGCTGGTTGATTACCCATACACCATTCCAAATCAAGCCGCGCTTGATTTTGCAAAGGCGAATCACGCCGAAGTATACGAAGCCTACATGGCTTCGCCCATCACCAACACCCCAGCTGATATTTTCGCACAGGGACATAAAGTGGAAGACCTCGGCAATGCACTTTCACTCTACGATCAGATCTGGACAGAGATCAAGGAATAAGCGCATCCATGTTGAATTTTTCTTCCACGGCAGGTGAAGCCGATCTTCGCCTTGCCATCATCGAATGCGGACGTATTGCTTATGAACGACATTTGGTCACTTCCAATGATGGCAACATTTCCGCACGCATGGAAAATGGAAACATCCTCATCACACCCTCGGGTATTTCCAAAGGCCGTTTGAGCGCCGATGATATGCTCGTTGTCGATCTGGATGGCAATATCATTTCCTCGCGCCCTGATCGCAAGCCATCCTCCGAGACGCCCATGCATCTCGAAGTGTACAAACAAAGAAAGGATGTGCGTGCCGTCCTGCACGCACATCCCATCTTCGCCACCACGCTCACGGTTTCGGGCCTTGAATTTCCCGTGGATGTGCTTCCCGAAGTTTTACTCACGCTTGGGAATGTGCCTGTTACCGCGTATGCAACTCCGTCATCGCATGAAGATGCGGCTGTCATCCGCCCGTTCGTCAAAGACCATAACGCGCTTTTGCTTTGCCAGCATGGCAGCCTCACCTATGGAAAAAATCTCGATGAAGCACTGATCCATCTTGAACGCATCGAGCATGTCTCCGAGATCTACTGGCGCGCGAAGATGCTGGGTGAAGTGAAACGGGTTCCGCCCGAAGCGCAGGCAAAACTGATCGAATTGCACGAAAAATATTTCACATAGTATCGCATCATTGAGTAAACAGAAAAATTATTTTCCACTCGTAATTTTCGGTAAAATTTACTTGTTTATTAAACAAGCGATAAAGGATAAATCATGCGTACGGTATTTTGGGAAAACAACGAACTAAAAATGATCGATCAGCGCATTCTGCCCGCGCGTTTCGAGGTCCTTTCTTATCGCGGACACAAGGAAGTTGCACATGCCATTACGGACATGGTAGTGCGCGGCGCGCCCGCCATCGGAGCCGCCGCCGCCTTTGGTCTCGCGCTTGCAGGATATGAATCCGCTTCCACTTCGACCGAGGGCCTGATTGCTGATCTAAAGGCATCTGCCGCCGTTTTGAAGGCTTCGCGCCCAACCGCGGTTAACCTTGCCTGGGCTGTGGATCGTTTGATGCGCGTGGCAGAAAAAATGAAAGACGAAAGAAACGCCGATACTGTGCGCGCGGCCATTTTGACCGAGGCACAAAACCTCGCCGATGAAGACGTGGCGATCAACAAGCGCATGGCCGAACATGGCGCGGCGCTCATCAACGACGGCGATACTATCATCCATCACTGCAACACAGGCGCACTCGCCACCGTAGACTGGGGCACGGCATTGGGCGTCATCCGCACGGCACATGAACAAGGTAAAAAGATTCACGTGCTGGTGGATGAGACTCGTCCGCGTTTGCAGGGTGCGCGCCTCACTGCCTGGGAATTGGAACAGTACGGCATTCCTTATGAGATCATCAGCGATAATATGTCTGGTTATTTTCTCAAGGCAGGCAAGGCTCAAAAAGTATTTTTCGGCGCGGACCGTGTGGCCGCCAATGGCGATGTAGCGAACAAGATCGGTACCTACATGCTCTCGCTCGCTGCGAAAGATAACAATGTCCCTGCTTATGCGGTTGTGCCCACTTCCACAGTAGACCTGTCCCTTGCGCACGGTGGTTTGATTCCCATCGAAGAGCGCAACACCGACGAGGTCCTCGGCATTCAATTTCAGGGCGAGCCAATCGCGCCGAAAAATGCCAAAGCGCGCAACCCAGCTTTCGACGTCACACCGAATCGCCTGCTTAGTGGAATCGTTACTGAAAACGGCGTGGTCTATCCGCCGTTCGATGTCAACTTGAAGAAAGTCGTCAAAGAATAGAAAGGTTTGTTTCATATGTTATTTCAATCGCCCACGCCCACTCGTTTTGACTTGAATTTCTCCTTCTTTGGGATTCCCGTGCGCGTCCATCCGTTGTTTTGGGTGATCGCCGTTTTGTTCGGGTCTTCCTCTGGCGGGATCGTGCAGTTGGTGACCTGGGTGGTGGTCGTGTTTGTCTCGATCCTGATCCACGAATTGGGGCATGCGCTGGCGATGCGGCGTTATGGAATTTCGTCGAACATCATCCTGCATTTTTCAGGCGGGTTGACCGTGCCCGAATCCATGCGTTGGGGGAGCGGTTTGGCCAGTGTTGCGCTCACGCCGAATCAGGAGATCTTCATTTCGTTGGCTGGCCCTTTCTCGGGGTTTTTGCTGGCAGCCTTTGCGATCATGGGGACTCTCGTTGTGGGTGGTTCAGTGACGATGGGCACGTTACTTCTGGTACTCCCGGTACCCGTGAATGTTGTCCTGCCATTTGGCGTTGCCGTTCTCAACTCGTTCGTGTTGAACCTGTTATGGGTCAATATCTTTTGGGGCATCTTCAACCTTGTGCCTGTCTATCCCCTTGATGGCGGCCATGTAACTCGATATGTATTGCTCAAAGCGGACCCGTTGAATGGAGTGCGCAAATCGCTTTGGGTTTCGGTGATCGCAGGCATCTCTTTTGCCTTGATCGGTTTCTTCCTGCTGGGCAGCACCTACATGGCGATCCTGTTCGCGTTTCTCGCATTCCAAAGTTATCAAGCATTGCAAAGCAGCGTCGGTGGATATTAAAGGCTGTAATCATTTTTCTGAAAAATTTCTTTACAATCCGCTTGTCCCGTGTTAAACTTTGCCCGCTTTCAGTGCGCTCTCGCGAGAGGGCGCATTTTTCTGCGTAATTTTTCCTTTAGCGAAAAATGGCGCAAATTTTTTTCAAGGAAATAAAGATGGACATTCTTCTCACTGGTTCTGTTGCCTACGATTATTTGATGACCTTCCCAGGTCTTTTCAAGGAACAAATTCTTCCCGAACGTCTGGCCTCGATCAGCCTTTCCTTCCTCGTTGAATCCATGTCGAAGCAGCGCGGCGGCATTGCCCCGAATATTGCGTACACCATGGCTCTGCTCGGCGAAAAACCGCGTGTGATGGCAACCGTCGGCGAGGATTTCGGCGACTATCGCACCTGGCTTGACTCAAAAGGCGTGGATACGACGCTGATGCAAGTGGTGCCTGGATTATTCACTGCCTCGTTCTTTGCGACGACCGATCAGGCCTCTGCTCAAATTGCATCGTTCTACCCCGGAGCAATGGGGCACTCCGCCACCCAATCCATCAAGGAACTGGGCAAGAAGCCCGACCTTGTCATCGTTTCTCCCAGCGCACCCGATGCGATGATGAAATTCCCCGCTGAATGCCGTGAGTTGGGCATCCCTTATTTATACGATCCCAGCCAGCAGGTGCTGCGCCTCGAAGGGCATGAACTCGCCCGCGACATGGAAGGCGCATATTTCCTCTTCTGCAATGACTATGAATTCGGTTTGATCTCAAAGAAGACAGGCTGGAGCCTGGATCAGATTCTGGAGCACGTGAAGGTGCTGGTCATCACACGCGGCAAGGATGGCGCTGACCTGTATTCAGATGGTGACTCGGTTCACATCCCAACTGTCCCTGAGGATGAGATCGTCGATCCCACAGGCGTAGGCGATGCCTTCCGCGGCGGATTCCTCGCAGGCTATTCCCACGGCTTCGATTGGAAATTGTGCGGTGAGATCGGTTCGCTTTCCGCCGTATACTGTCTTGAACAGCGCGGCACGCAGAACCATTCCTACACTCCCGCCGAATTTGTAAAACGCTTCCGCCAGCATTTTGACGATGGCGGCAAGTTGGATGTATTCTTAAAGTAAAATATAAGCGCGGACTTTTAGTCCGCAAGCCTAAAACAATAATGGTGTTGTGGACTGAAGTCCGCGATCCGAATAGCACATAAAGGAGCAATATGAATAATTACGATATCAAAGATTTGAATCAAGCCGAAGGTGGCCGTCGCCGCATTGATTGGGCGGAACGCGAAATGCCAGTCCTTCGTTCCATCCGCGAGCGCTTCAAGAAGGAGAAACCCCTCAAGGGTTTGCGCCTTTCCTGCTGTTTGCATGTGACCACCGAAACCGCGAACCTGATGATTACCCTGCAGGAGGGCGGCGCAGACATCGTTCTCACTGCCTCGAACCCGCTTTCCACTCAGGATGATGTAGCCGCCGCTTTGGTGAATCAATACGAAATTCCTGTCTATGCCATCAAGGGCGAAGACAAAGTTACCTACTTCAAGCACATCCGCGCCGCGTTGGAGCATATGCCTCACATGACCCAGGACGATGGCGCTGACCTCGTTTCTTCATTGTTCTTCATCGAAATGGGACGTTTCGAAAAACTCGAGCCTTCCCTCGCTTCATGGGCACAAGGCCTGAGCGAAGCGGAACGCAAGCAGATGCTTAAGAACGTCATTGGCGGTACCGAAGAGACCACCACGGGCGTCATCCGCTTGAAGGCGATGGAAGCTGACAAAGTTTTGAAATTCCCCGTCATCGCAGTGAACGATGCGTTGACCAAGCATCTGTTCGATAATCGCTACGGCACTGGCCAATCCACCGTGGACGGCATCATCCGCGCGACCAACGTATTACTGGCTGGCAAGAACTTCGTCGTCGCTGGCTACGGCTGGTGCGGACGTGGTCTCGCCTCCCGCGCACGCGGCATGGGCGCTCAGGTCATCGTGACCGAGATCGACCCGATGAAGGCACTCGAAGCGGTCATGGACGGCTATCAGGTCATGCCGATGATGGACGCCTCCAGGATCGGCGACATCTTCTGCACCGTCACAGGCGACTTGAATGTGATCGACAAGAAACACTTTGAAGTGATGAAAGATGGCGCGCTCGTTGCCAACTCCGGTCACTTCAATGTTGAGATCAACATTCCTTCGCTCGCTGACATGAGCGTGGGCGAACCGAATCGTGTCCGCCCGTTCGTTGACCAGTATCTCACCAAGGATGGCCGCAAGATCAACATCCTCGGCGAAGGCCGCCTCATCAACCTCGCTTCCGCCGAAGGCCACCCCGCCTCCGTGATGGACATGTCCTTTGCGAACCAGGCACTCTCCGCCGAATACATGGCGAAGAACGCCGACAAGCTCGAAAAGAAGGTGTACTCCGTCCCGACCGATATTGACAACGAGATCGCCCGCCTCAAGCTCGAATCGATGGGTGTTAGGATCGACATCCTTTCCGATGAGCAGTTGCACTATCTGAATTCCTGGGAAGAAGGCACCTAAGTCAGCTTCGATTTTGGAGTTGCAATTTGGTCCCGCGAAGAAATTCGCGGGGCTTTTTTATTTAATTGTGATGTTCGTCGTGATACCCGGCAGTGTCAATAATGCTACAATGAATTCACGCAAACTTTATAAAAACATGTTCAGGTAATTTGTTTTTTTTCACTTTTCTCGGGAGGGAAAATATGAGCAAACTTCACTTGCATCGTGTGTTTGGGGCTTTTTCCGTTTTTGTGTTGATCTCCCTGTCTTGTGGTCTGAGCATTGATTTCGGACAGACAGCTCCCACCACAGCCCCATTTCAATTGCCGACTGGGATCGCCCCGGCAACCGTAGAGATCATACCGACTGCTCAACTGCAGCAGCCCGTGACTGAAGCGGTCATTCCCACGCTGGAAACTGATTCAGTTACGACGGAACTTCCCAGCGATCTGGCAGCGGAAGTGCGCAATTATTACGAAATGGGATATCTGCCGTTTCAAAATGGGAAACTGTACGTGCTGGATGATTTTTCGAGATCGTCCCTGCCCTCCAAGATTTTTGACTTTTCGCGGACCGGTCAGGAGGCTCAGGATTTTGCGCTTTGGGCGGATATCGAATTGGATAGCAAAGGTTCCACCACCTATCCAAATTACACCGGGTGCGGGTTTGCCTATCGTGTGCAAAATAACAGCGACGGATACACGGCGATCCTGACCAACAACGCGGTGCGGATGGGGTACTGCAAGAACGGCATGACCCAATGCGAATTGTTCGGCACCACCTTTGGCACCGGGGAGGTGAACGTCCGCAACGGGACGAAGGCGAAATTCCTCTTGACCATCAACAAGGATGTTGCGCATGTGCTTGTGGATGGCGCTCTGGTGGGGCAATATACACTTTTTACAACAAAGCTGTTGGGAATGGGTGAGATCTATTTCGGCGCAGTCTCAGACCTGAATGGCGGTTACTGGTCCAATTGTCAGATTTCGAATGTGCGGGTCTGGGAGTCAATCCCTTGATAATGGATTGAATGATTCTGGCAGTTGTGCGGGCGGGGTACAATAAAGCAGGAGAACAACATGGATAAGATAAAACCATTTGAGGTCATCTCTTCGAAATTCCAGATTTCAAGGGAAAGCGCCAAGTATTTTCTAGGCCGTGTGCAGAAAAGCTTCAAAACCGAAAAGCCGACCCATCAACTGATCCTCGATTTTATGAGCGGACAGAAATTCGATGAACTGCCCATGCCTTATCAGATCGCAAAGGCGATGAATGAGAAGGGTATCTGGGCTTATCCGCTGAATTCGGAGCCGCCTGAATTGGTGGATGATGAGGATCTTTATTAATCTTGGGAAGAAAATTCCCGACATGACGGATTGAATCCAAAAAATAAACCTGCCCCGAGATCAAGATTTCGTGGGCAGGTTTATTTTTAAGAGCAATTTAAACGCTGAAAATGTAGAAGGCGCTGATAATTATTTTGCCGATCAGCGGCTGTCGCTTTTCAGATCGAGCCAATCCATTTCCTGCGGGGTCAATTGCACTTCACTTGCGAGGACATTCGCGTTAAATGTATCAATATTGGTGGAGCCCACCACCGCGAAGATATTCATGGGTTGATTTAATGCGAAGGCCAGTGCAATTTGAGCGGCGGTTAATCCCTTTTCACTTCCGAGGGCTGTTGCTCGATCCAGCCTTTGAAAATTTGGCTCGGATGCATACGTGCTGACGCAGACACGGTCCCATTCACGATCGCCGAAGGTATGGAGATTGTCACGGGTGAAACGCCCTGAGAAGAAACCGCTCGCCAGGGGCGACCATGCGAGAACTGGCAGTTGATTTTCAACATACCATTCTCTGGCTTTGCTGGCTGTAGAACCACTGATGCTGAGACACAGCGGCCACGGTTCTCCGAGCGCCTCTGCGAGGCCATATTGCGGACTGCTCGCCACGAATGGCTCCAGCCCGTTTGCAAGGGCATAAGCATTTGCCGCTTCAATGCGTTGATGTGACCAGTTTGACCCGCCAAATGCAAGGATTTTCCCAGCGCGGCGGTGTTCATTCAAAATATCAATGATCGGTTCCACGGGCTGACTTGGGTCATCTCGATGCAGAAGATACAGATCTACATGATCGGTTTTTAGGCGGACAAGTGAATCGTGCAGGTCGGCGGTGATATCGAAAGGTGTGATGCGCTGACGGTCTGCCGAGGGGGCAGCGCCTTTGGTGATAATGACGATCTTATCGCGCAGGCCGCGTGCCTGAAGCCAGCGCCCAATGATACGTTCGCTATTGCCGCCGCTGTAGACGTGGGCGGTGTCGATGGTGTTGCCGCCCAATGCGTAAACCTTATCGAGAAGCGCGAAGCTTTTGGTTTCATCGAGGTCGCTTCCGATCATCGTTGAGCCTTGCACAACGCGCGCTATAGGTTTATTGAGCCCGGGAATCTTTCCATATTGCATAATGCCTCATCTCTTTTCACACAACCCCTTCCATTCTTCAATGGACAGGGTCTCTGCGCGGCGCATGAAATCAATTCCCGCGGAAGTTAGCAATATCTCGGCGTTTTGCGGCGAGATGTGCAAGCCAGCGGAGAGGGAGTTGCGCAATGTTTTCCGCTTTTGGGCAAAACCCGCTTTGATCAGTTTGAAAAAAATATCCAGCAATTCAACAGGGATGAGCGGCTCTTTGTGAATGTCGATCCGCAGGATGGCGGAATCCACTTTGGGGGCGGGGTGAAAGGAATTCGCGGGGATCTTTGCAGCGATGCTGGGCGCGCCATAAACTTGCACGCTCAACGCCAGCAGGCTGAGGTCGCCGGGCCTGGCACAGATGCGTTCGGCAACTTCCTTTTGGATGGTCAATACAACACGGCGCGGCTTGGGGTCGCTTTCGAGCAGGTGACGGATGATGGCAGATGTGATGTTGTAAGGGATGTTCGCAACGACAAGGTAATCGGGTTGATCGATGATCTCTGAAATGCTGAGCTCAAGGATGTCGCCGTGGATGACATGGACATTTTGATAAGGCTTGAGAACTGCCCGTAGTGGGGCAAGCAGGTCAGGGTCCAGTTCGACCGCCGTCACTTTTTGGGCAGAGACTGCCAGATACCGAGTCAAACTGCCGAGGCCGGGACCAATCTCAAGGACACAGTCATCCCTTTGAATCTCGGCGGCAAGTGCGATCTTTTCGAGCGCGGATGAGTCTTGTAAAAAATTTTGGCCAAGGCTTTTATCGGCACGCAAATTGAATCGTTTGAGAACGGCGGAGGCATCGAGCGGCGGAATGGAACTGAAATTGCTCATTCGCAGATGATCTCTTCTTCGTCTTCTTCATCGGTGGTGATGGCGTTGGGTTCGGGCCATGTGCCTGCCTGAAAGCGTGAAGTGTAATCACGCAGGACGCTGAAATCCACATCCCAGTAAAAGACATTCTTTTTGAATACGGGATCGTAAATGCGGCTTTCCTTGAATAGCTCCTGGGGGAAGCTAGCGAAGGTGATATTTTCAGGCGGGAGTTTTGTGCCGAGGCATGCAAGCTGCCCAAGCTGTTCAGGCGTGAAATCGGTGAGGATGTTATCTTGAAATGAATCGATCAGGTCGGGAATCTTTGTAACGACTTTGGGGCTGGCGAGTTTTTGGCGCAGCGCGCACAGCACGCGGTTTTGATTGCTGGCCCGTTCAAATACGCCTTCTTCACGATTGCGCGCAACCTTGAGCGCCTGGTCGCCATTGAGATGATGCTTGCCGATGGGCAGGCCTGTGTTTTGAGCGGCATTGTCATCGGGCACGTTGAGATCGATCCCCTCCACTGCATTGACGACGTTGACGAAAGTACGCATGTTGACTGCGACATAATGATCCACTTGCGCGCCGAAGTTGAGATTGAGTGTAAGCGAGAGCAGCCCAGGCCCTGCGCTGGGATCGTCCCAATAATGAAAGCCATCGCCGGGCTGACCGTAGAGATAGGCTTGATTTAGTTTTTCGTGATCCTGCCCATTCAGGTTATCTGAGATGTATGGAATTTCCACCCAGAGATCGCGAGGGAATTCAAGCACTGAAACCTTTGGCGTGACAAAATCGATGCGCACAAGGCGGATCACATCTCCAAGACCGT
Source organism: Candidatus Villigracilis affinis (assembly GCF_016705895.1). Taxonomy (NCBI): domain Bacteria; kingdom Bacillati; phylum Chloroflexota; class Anaerolineae; order Anaerolineales; family Candidatus Villigracilaceae; genus Candidatus Villigracilis; species Candidatus Villigracilis affinis. The sequence continues at coordinate 89,298 of NZ_JADJKT010000042.1, forward strand.
ATTGATAATTGTCTGAGCGTGAGTCTGCCCCAACGGCAACCACGTGCATGACGCTGGTTGTACCGCCGCAGCCTGCGTATGGAGTTGGGGTGGTAAAAGAAAGCGTTGGCACAAGGGTCACCATGCCCACGGGCGAGGTCGCGGCGGGTGTCCATGTTGGTGGCATGGTCTGTGCGGCGATGGGAAGTGATGGCCCAAGCGGCTGGGTTACAAATGCCCGATAGCTTCGGAATGCATAAATTCCTGCCGCGCTGATAAGCACAAGGGCAACAATTGAAAGAACGGCAATGATCTGTTTTTGACTTCGTGTCATGTTTTCTTATTCATCCTGAGCGGAATGGCGGGTGTTCTTCGGGGAATGTAGTTGAAGGATAAGAGTTTACTTCAAAAAATAGGGGATCTCAGCGGGCGCAGGCGCGAGGAAATATACAGTGACCCAGCCTGTCATATCCTGGATCGCACCGTCATCGAATCCGAGGTCGATCCATTTTGTGCGCGGCACACCGAGCAGCGTTTCGATGATCGGGCCGCCGCCTGTATCGCCGATGGTGGCTGTACCGTATCCGGGGATATACACCCGCATGCCAGCAAGATAGCTATAGATCGAATAATCCACCGCCACGATGCCGTAGCCTGCCCGCGCTCCACTGGCTGTGCCATAAGAACAACTGCCCGTCCCAGATTCGCATGGCGAGTACACCGTTGCGTACATTTCAACAGCGGTCCAGTATTCGCCTGAAACCCCGGGCAAAGGAGACATTACGATCTGTTCGCCGCTTTTTACAATGCGCGGCTGCGGTTCACGTGCAACGATCTCCTCCTCCAATTGGCGGCTTACTTCCTGCCCGTCTTCATATCGGATTCGCGTACGGGTCATCGTAATACCATTGACACCGGACTGGATCAATTCCTCCTGCCCGAGCGGTACATCGATTGAGCTGACCTTTTGCGTTTCAAATGGGATTGGCTCGAGCGCCACGCTGATGATCTCTTGAACGCGCATCACGCGGATCTGACCATCAACGGGCAGCGCTTCGCCCTCAAGCGGGAAACTGGTATCTAAACCGATGAGCGGAATCCCAGCTTCGGCAAGTGCTCCACCCACTGTCCTTGCGGCAGAGCGGATGTTCACAACGTCCGCGCCAATTTGAACGGTCAGGTCACGCGCGGGTGTGAAGGTCACATTCAATGAGGTTATGATGGGCGTCTCAGCAGGCGGGTCGATCAAATCTGCCGCCCCAAGGACGTAACCCGCCTCGGTCAACGCCTGCCCCACCGTAGGCGCAGAAGTTTGAAGGGTTTGCGTTCCCAGTGGCGTGGTCAGGGTCAGTTCCACCGCACGACGCAGCTGCAACTGGATGGAATCCACGGAGGGCAGCGGCTGATCCATGGGAAACGAAACGCCGTTGACCAAAACGCGGTCTGCTTGTTGTGGAGTAATGCCGTTTTGCGTGAGCAAAACCAGAGGCACCCGTGAATCGGATGCAACGACTTGCACCTGGCCGCCGTCAATGATTGTGATGGATGGGGAAGTGGTTGACTGGCAGGCGCTCAACAACATTGCGAACGAAAGCGCCAGCCATCGCAGGAATTTCATTTGGTAATTATAAACTACCCTCTATCATTGCAGTTTCGCTATCCCATCCACAGTGAAAGAATTGGTAAAACTGCCCATTGAAAATGATTCGGAAAATATGTAAACTAACTTTATCCTAAATACCAGAAAAGGAGATTCGATATGAGAAAGGTTTTCAGCACGATCATGCTTGTGTGTATGTTCATAGTTACTGCTTGTGGTGGGAACAGGCCATCCACAAACCTTAAAGTGGATATGGTGGAATTTATCTTCACTCCAGCCGAATTTGTCATCCCCGCCGGGCAGGAAATTACCATCACCGCTGTCAATAATGGAGCGGTGATTCATGAATTCGTCATCATGAATTTCGGTCAAACCATCGGTGATGATTTCGGCGACGAAGATGAGGGCAATATCTATTGGGAGGTCGAGGCGGAACCCGGTAAAACCGTCACCGCAACCTTCACTGCGCCCACCGAGCCAGGCGAGTATCAAGTCGTGTGTGGCACAGAAGGGCATTTTATTGCGGGCATGGTTGGCAAGCTGACCGTTGTTGCACCGTAATCGAATTACATCAAGCAACAACCGCCGAATGATACACATCATTCGGCGGTTGTTTTCGGATACAATCAGCGCATGGATTTGATCACCAGCCTCGCCAATCCGCTTGTTAAACATGCGCGTGCATTGCGCCAAAAGAAAACCCGTACTGAAACGGGTCTCTTTCTCGTGGAAGGCATACATCATGTCGGCGAAGCCATCGAAGCGGATTGGAAAATCGAATCCGTCCTGTATGCGCCAGACTTGTTAACCAGTTCTTTTGCGCGTGAATTGATCTCCCGTCTCAAGATTCCGCCGCAGCCTGTTTCTGTTTCTGTGATGGAATCGCTGGCTGACAAGGAAAACCCGCAGGGCATCATTGCCCTGGTCCATTCGCGCCGCACACAGCTATCTGAAATAAAAACATTTTCCCGCGCTGTTGCGCTCGTTTCCCCGCAGGACCCGGGCAATGTCGGCACCATCCTGCGAACCATGGATGCGGTCGATGCGGATGTGCTCTTTCTGCTCGAAGGCGGCGTGGAGCTATATCATCCCACCGTTGTCCGCGCCAGCATGGGGACGTTGTTCTGGAAGCCGATTGTTCAAGCTTCCTTCAATGAATTTATCGAATGGTCGCACAAGGGAAAATACCAGCTCATCGGCACATCGGCTAAAGCAGATGTGGATTACAACACCTTTATCCCTCAAACCCCATGGGTTTTAATGTTGGGCAATGAACAAAAAGGACTCACCAGGGAACAATCCTCCGCCTGTGATGTGACCGTCTCCCTGCCCATGAAGGGACGAGTCAGTTCTTTAAATCTCGCTGTCGCTGCTGGCGTGTTGTTGTATCAATTCGGGAGCTAGGACATCATCGTTTTCTTCGATCATTCCTGGCTATAAATGATCTCGTTGGGTTCCGGGTCTAGGTTGAACTGTACTGCCTTTATAGTGCTCCATCCCAATAAATAAGCTTTGCAAACACGATGCATGCCGTCCATCACCCAGCCCGCTGAGGACAAAATCACCGGGTGATCGAAATTGGCTTCGTAAATTCGTTTTGCGTGATCAGCCACTCTTCGGCAAGTGGGGTTTTCATCGGGGGCGGCTCCAAACCAGGAAACTTCATCCAGATTTGATATGCTTTCCAACGGCACATCTTTGATGGGCAGTTGGCCTGCTATTTCCCATAACTTTTCGACATCCCAAATTCGTTTAATGCCATCCGTGGTGTTTGTAAATGTTTGCATGCTTCTCCATTTATCCCGTTCGCATTAAGTTCTTATCGAATTGATTCCAGCAACTTGCAGGCTTCGTGCGCCTGGAAATTTCGAATGTCTTTCCATGTAAAAACTGGATAGTATTGGGTAAGTTTAACATAAAAGACGGGCGAGTATTTTCGTCCGTCTTTTATGAGCAAATTTCAAATTGATGTCTATCTGTGAGCATGATCACAGTTCAAGACTTCGGAAACAGTCTCTGCCAAAATGCGGTCAACCACAATGGAGTCGGTGGTGGGCTTGTCGATCTCGAAGCTGCTGACTGGGACCTTCGCAATATCGACCAGCCAATTCGTCGCCAGATCGGGTGAGATCTTACCTGTGTTCAAGACCATATCGAAGGCGTGGATCGAATCCCAGGGTATCTTGTAAAATTCCTCGACGAAGGCTACCCTTGTTTTGTCACTTTTTTTTACCGCTGTTTCCGCCTGTTCGAATGATAGTCCCTGCTGTTCCATGACGCGTCCAACCCGCACAGGGAAGGGCGCCTGCAGACGCACATGGATGACATCTGCAAATCCGCCTAGTACTTCAAATCCGCTGCGTCCGAGGATCACCACATGGCCATGATGTGCGACGGCTTGTATCACCTGATTGAGCATGTTCGCCATGACATCACGCTGCTTTTCCCGCTGCGCATCGAAACGCTCCCAAAACGTAGGCAGGGACGAGAACTCTTTGTCGAATTCCACATACCCATACTGGGTGAGAATGGTACCGATAAATTTTTGATCCACAAAATGATAGTCCAGGGCCTGAGCTACCTTGCGGGCGATGGCATCGCCTTCGCTGCCGAATTCTCTGGAAATGGTGATCACGGACATGATACGCCTCCATCCTCATCAAACAGGTTTCGAAAATATCGCAAGGTCAGGCTCCCCGCTCAGGTTGTTTCGAGTTGCCGACGGGCAGAGAAATGCCGCGGAACCGATTAAATTATTGCACGAACTTCAGGCTTTTTCAAGAAATGCCCCTGAAAATGGTTTGCGAAAACTTTTAAGCCATATTTGCTCAATATTGAAAGATACGGAATAACATCGACAAACTTTCTGTCCGGATCTGTCTTCAGCAGGTATTTTAGGATCGCCGTACATTCCTGGCCGCTTATTGCAATTGCTTATTCAATTAAATAACAGGCGGTCAGCTGCTATCAGGTTTCATAAGGCGGGAATTTTTGAAAATCGTATTTTTTTCAAGCGTTTAATGCTTTTGTCTGGTTAAGAATTTGTGCTAATCGCGGGTTTTGTTATGGCAATTTAAAGGACCGAGCGTGCTTTATCAAGTGTGTATCTTATCAAATCTAATGTTTGATTTATGGCATCTGTGCTGGCTGGTAGTTGCGGATTATGTCGTCCAATCCAAGCTTGGTCAATTATTCCATGCCAATTCTCACCTTGGGTCTCCTTTACCCAGGCTGATGCTTTGCGTTTTGAAACAATATCACCAAATTCGAGTGTGTAAATTATGCGGCATAGGGAAAGCACCGTGTAGGACTGATATCCTTGATGAACAATCTCGTTGGGATCGTTAAGGATTTGTGTGGCCCAACCATGTAGGGCTGGCAACATTGCTTGTCGAAGTTCATCAGGTGAGATAGGGTCAATTAATGTAGTTGGATCAGGACCCATTATTACGATGCCGCATTTGCGTAAAATATAGCGATGAATATTCCAGGTTTCATCGTTGTGAACCATTTTAAGACGCTCGCCGAATCCGCGCTCGATATTAGGGAAGTGTGTGTGTTCGGGATCGTGTCGCCGAAGTGCGTGTTTTGAAACGTATGAACCCTCCAAATTAGTAGACCATTGGGTGTCCAGAAGATTAATGCGCTCGTGCATCATTTGCAGTACAGAAAAGGTATCGGCTTCGATTGCGTCATCAGTGACTACGACAAAGTCAATATCGCTATCTTGATCGAAGTCACCATTTGCTAATGACCCTTCCAGATACATGCCTGCTAAACGTCCGTCCAAAATACGTTGCACGTCTTTAAGTAAATCTTGAAGCACGACATTAACTTCTGGTAAATGTGCAAGGATATTATTTTCTTGGCTTGGATTCATGTGGTCAATCCTTTGCGAGTACCCGATGGTTTGCATCCATGGACTTGGTGCTGGGTATCCGTCCGTGGACCGTCACTGGGTTGGGTGAGGACTCTGTTTAGGCGCAGAGAAAACTCGAAGCCAGAAAAATTCTTATAATTGTCGCAGAATCTTCTCCATCGCTTTTCCTTTTGCGAGATCATCGATCAGTTTGTCCAAGTAACGTATGTTTTGCATTAGTGGATTTTCGATTTCTTCCACACGAACACCACACACTATACCTTTTATAAGTGAACGGTTTGGATTCATGGCTGGTGCTTGCGCAAAAAAAGTTTCAAAATCATTTTCCTGTTCGATTTGCTGATGTAATCCCGCCTGGCTATAGCCAGTCAACCAGCAGATGGTCCTATCAACTTCTTCTTTTGTGCGGTTTTTGCGTTCTGCTTTTTGAACGTAAAGTGGGTATACATTTGCAAACTTCATTGCAAAGATTCGATTACTAGATTTGTTGTTCACTGCTCAAAACTCCTCATAACTCTTTACAAGTAACCGCGCAACGGTTTGCATTACCTGTGCTGGGGCGGGGATGGCGAAGTCGTCCAGCCAGAAACGGGAAATCTTACCCGTAAGTTGGGCGCTGTGGAAAGCCAGCGGGAGAATCTTCCCAATCTTCCTGTCGTCCGTAGGGAGTCGTATCAAGCAATCTATAAACATCACTTAACGATTCGCAACCTCGTTTGTACGTTGAGTATGTATGAAATATATCATCATCAATACGGAAGAAAACACTTAATCCATGCCTTTCACCACCATCAACTGTAACTTGGAAGTCCTGATTGAAATCAGTGTCAAATGCTGAATACCAGGGACGTTCCCAGCCCATCCGTGTTTTATATGCGAGTAGTTTTTCTAATGGGGCACGCGAGATCATTACAAACTGTGTGTTACGCACTTGCAGTTCGGATAAATCTCCCAGATCGTTTACAAATCCAGTGCAGCCCATGCAACCATCATCCCAAGAAGGGTCGAACATGAAGTGGTACACAATGAGTTGACTACGTCCGTCGAACAAATCGTAAAGGCTGCGTTTTCCTTCTGAACCGTTAAATGTGTATGTTTTTTCGACCTTTACCATGGGCAGTCTGCGACGCTCGGCGCTGACTTGGTCATAATGTTTTGTGAGTTCCTTTTCATGTATAAGCAGTGTTTCCCGAGCTACCAGCCATTCGTCTCTACCTACAATTCGGGGATGTGCAGAATCTTGAGGTGTCATATTTTTATCCTTTCTTGACTCGATTAAGATAAGAGAGATTTTAGAACATGCATTCTATTTAGTCAAGATGGAAGTGTACTAAATCCCTAGTTTTCGGCAACTGCACGGCGGTTTGCGTTACTGGGTACTGGGCGGGCATGGACTCTGTTTGGGAGCAGGGAAAACTCGACGAAGTTAGAGAAATGCTTGAAAACCGCGGAGAATCCCCAGCAGCCCTGAGCTTGACGAAGGGTTATCCCAGTGCTCGTGCAGGACGCGGTTTTGGGCGCTTTCTGCCTTTTGCAATTTACTCAGAAATGGACTCTCCCCAAGAATGCCAATCAAATATCAATTTTATTTTGTCACGAAGATGGAAAATGTAATAACCACCCCGCAAGCGAAGTGGTTATTACATGGAACTTCCGCGCCGCGATGCCACCCCTGCCTTGGCTAAAAAGGATTAAGCCTCATGACCAGGTCGCCACGGCTCGTCTGTGTGCGTGAGCCAGACCAGCTCGGGGTCGAGCGCTAACACCCGCAACTGGCCTTCGGTTTTCGGCTCGTCGAGTTCGCCGAACCAAACCGCCACGTCACCGCCGACGACGATGGGACGCCCACCAGTCTCAACGACGACCACCTGCATCCCGTCTGTGTGGCCCGGCGCCGGGACGAGTCGGAGCCCGGGAAGCAGTTCGAACTCGCCGTCGACCGGCACGTACTGCACGCCGGGCGCATCGACCCACTCGCGAATAGTGTAGTCGTCCTTGCTGCGCGCGTCGTCGAGCTCCCGACGCTGGACGTAGATCGGCTTGCCAGCGAAGAGGTGGTTGCCACCACAGTGGTCGAAGTGCAGGTGTGTGTTGACGACGATGTCAATGCCAGCCAGGTCGAAGTCCTGCTCGCTCAGTGGAAAGAGGCGGGGATCAAGATCAGCCCCCGCCGGGTGCAGATCCGTCATGCCAGTGTCGACCAGCACACGCGCATCGGGATGGTCGATGACGTGCACGTAGACCGGCATCCGCTCGCCCTCGGCGAGCAGGTCAGCAACATGGATTGGCGTGATGGTGATTTTCTTTTTCATGGGTATTCTCCTTTATTGGATAATAGAACGTATATTCTATTATGTCAAGACGAGAAAACCACTTTTTTCGAACTTGGCGAAGCGCCCAACGATTTGCGCTCGCGGGCTGGCGCTGGGGCGTGGACCAACGATTTCCGCCCGTGGACCGTCGCCGTGGTGGGCGTGGACTCTGCCTGGGAGCAGGAAAAACTCAAAGCCAAAATACTCCCAAGGTGGTTTTGCTCTTGGCTTTCAAGACAGTTGCTGCACGCTTTGTTAGGCGCTTTTTACCGACACGCGAACTTTTTTCGCTAGTTTGCTCATCCCGACACGTTGACGAATTTCTACTGCAATAATACCTTCATTTGCGTCACTAATGAAGTGGAGACGATTGAACGACATATCTTTGAAATAGAACTCAACAGGCGATAATGGGGCAACTTCTACGCGCGAACCATCATCATATTGTAAAAGAACAGATTATTCTCACGAAAATTTGTAACTTGTCTGAAGTGTTGGTTTCGTAAATTCCTTCATATCGCGCCAAAATCTCTGGTTGCAACTCTACAATAGTAGGCTCTTGGTATGGTTCTCCAATGACTAACGCAGAAATTTTGAATACTAAACTCTGAGGACTTTTTCCGCCGTTGTTAGAAAGAACAGCCACAAAAGCATGATCGTCAGGCAATCGAATTGTATGTGACCTGAAACCATGTATTCCGCCACTATGTTCAATAACTCGATGCCCTGCATACTCTGAAATCATCCAGCCAAAACCGTATGCTGTTGGAGAACCATCCAGAAGTTGGTATGAAATATGGGCTTGCTTTAGAGTTTCAAGTTTGAGTAGTTTTTCTGTGTATAACGCTGTATCCCAAAGGGCTAAATCATCTATTGTGGATGCCAATGCGCCTGCCGCATATGGTTGTGTCATGCTGATATAAGCCGCATTGACAAAGCCATTTGTGCTCTTATCGTATCCAGCAACACGTTGCGGAATTATCTGTGATGGGTTGTCGTAATAAGAATGTTCCATGCCCAAAGGCTCAAATATGTTTTGCTGGATAAATTCCCCATAAGTTTGACCAGTTATCTTTTCGACAATGGCTCCCAAGAGAATATATCCTGAATTGTTGTAAGCCCAACGCTTTCCAGGTGCAGACACCATTGGCTGATATTTGAAAAAATCTATCAATTCTTGAACAACGAAATCTTTTCTCCATAAAGGATCCACTCTGGCATAGATGTATAACTCTTGATACCAGAAGTATGAGTGAGGAGGTGTTTTACCGTTATGAGATAATCGTGAGTGGGGTAATCTGGCAGAAACTTCGTGACTGAATCATCAAGAGATAGTTTGCCTTGTTCAGCCAATATGAGTATAGCGACAGCGGTGAATTGTTTTGTAACTGAACCAATACGGAAAACCATGTCAGGCTCAATTGGCACGCCAAGTTCAAGATTAGCCATGCCGTGACCTTTACGGAAAATGGCTTGACCATTCTTTGCCACAATTACTGCAACTCCAGGTTCACTTGGCTGATAGGCTTCTTGTATTAAAGTATCAATCGCCTGAGTTAAGAGATTGTCAGATTGCATATGTGGTTTCCATTTTGTTTGGATGTATTCTTATTGCCCAGCGCCTAACGGTTTGCGTTACCCGCGCTGG
>NZ_JADJKT010000043.1:0-83756 GCF_016705895.1 Candidatus Villigracilis affinis
GCTCAACGAAGCAATATTCCCAGGCAGATCCCGTGCCGTCACCACGATCTTCACCTCACCCGCAACGGCGGCCGTCGTCGTATACGCCCACCATGCCCCCTCGGCGCGTACCGCCGCGCCTTGCTCCACCACCGCATTTTCTGCGTCGGTGATCACCACATTCACCTGAGTCACCTGCACGTTATCCACAGCCTGAATGCGGATCACCTGCCCAGCCTGTCCGCTCCACGCCTCGGCATCGATCTCCGTCACCTCGGGCGCATGGAACCAGTCCGCCATCGCCACGTTGTACGGATTCATCGGCGTCCCTTCCGCCTTCTCCACATAGATTTCCTCCCCCTTCGCGCCCTTCGCATAGATGGACGCATCGCGGAACTTCTCGTGCTGTTCGGTTTGCGCCTCCGTGTAGGTGCGGTTCGGGTCGAAGGATGGGGCTACGCCCACGATCGTGCGTCCCGCCTTGTCTTGCTTGATCACAAGCTGCTCTCCCAACGAACCGCTCAGACCCTGAATGATGATGTTGTTGCGTACTTTAGCCATGATTAGCTCCTTATTTTGATTGAGTTATTGGTGTGGTCATCCTCTATCCATCCTCTATCCATCCTCTATCGATTCTGTATCCCTCAAATAGGCCCTCCTTTCCGCATCTCCGCGACGCAAAAACCTATCCCAAACGGACGGAACACCCCGACCCCTGGGTCTCGACAATGGCAGGATTCAACTCATCAAAATCAACTAAAGTGGAAATTTACGATCCATGTCCCGCCATTTCGCCCATTTTACAAAACCACGCCCAAAACCCAATATCCCCCAAAAGTTGCAATCAGACCGTATCGGTAATAAATCTCACCCCATTCATATTACCCTCCCCCAAATCCGATCTTGATTTGGGCGCGAAGTGGGGAGGTGCCGAAGGCGGAGGGGGTCATTCCCACACCGAATGATACGCCCCCACACTCTCAAAATACTTCACCATCTTCTCGTGGAACAGATACGCCGTACTCGTCAGATCGCAGAATTATTTCAACCGTTCCTGCACGATTTGAAGATGTGCCTGTAAGTCGCTCGGGTTAATGTCGAATTCGCGTGCTCGTTGCAGTGCGGTTTCTGTGGTTTGTTTTAGTGTTTCGATCTCAATGTACCCATGTTGGATAAGGAAGATAATGTCATCAAGGTCGGTGTCAAACCCGCGGTCTAATTTGCTGAGCGCGATGCTGTATGGGTCTGCGACGTAGATCTCGAGGTTGTTGAATTGTCCGATTCTGATGGCGCGATTGTTGTCGCCTTTAGGCAGGGGGATGAAGCGCTCAAGAGGTACAGGTTCCAGAAAAATATTAAGTTCTCTTGCCGCTTGAAGCAAAGCCTGATGTTCCATGTCTGTGGGAAGATCGCTTCCAATAAAATCAATGTCAATGGTTTGGCGGGGACTTCCCAGTAGCGTAAGTGCGCTTCCCCCGATCAGGTATAGACGGATGGGGGTTGTAATATGTTGCCCCAGTTTCGACAGTGCATTTTGAAGCTCATTGTTATCCACGGCTTTTTATTTCCAATCCTTTGATGAATATCTGGGCGGCGTGCTTGTAGGTTCCCAGCCAGTTCACTTTTTCGCCGCTTAATTCTCTATGCCGTTCAGCGAGCAGGAATAAGTTCGTTTCAGGGTCGTCTGTGATTTGCAGGTTCAGATCCCTGGAAAACTGCTCAGGCAGAGTCTGTTTCTCCCCTGTGAATGTGGTGAGTTTTGAGCGATGAACTCTTTGCAGCCAAACCGCCGCGCTGTAATAACATTGAAGAATAAGTCGCGTGCGGGGCGGTAAAGTATGGACGACCTCGCGGACATGGCTTGAGAATTCAGGGTGCTCAAGAAATAAAGGAATGAGAGACAGGCGTAAACGTGCTTCTTTGCTATCCGCCAATGCTGCGATCATGCGTTTGGGATCTCGGTGAAGCGCCTCGCTGTCGTTTGATCCGCCCATGATGAAGTTGACGCCAAGCATATGCAAGGCATTGGCCAATTGTGCGCCCGTCACTTCTACAGAATGACTCATGCAATAATTATAACCCTTCATCTTATCCCCCCAATATGACAGAAATACCGTTGTATTGGGGGACATCGTACCCGAGCGAAGTGAGCGGTAGGTACCGCTGTTGGTCGAGTAGCTGGTGTTCTTCCAGCATATCGAGACCCAACGGGAGGGGCGCTCTACTCTTCCCACACCGAATGATACGCCCACAGAGTCAAAATCCTCCACCTCCTCCCCAATCGGACGGAGGGTCACTCCCACACCGAATGATACGCCCCCACACTCTCAAAATACTTCACCATCTTCTCGTAGAACGGATGCGTTGTGATCGTCGCACTGTCACCGATCACGATCAGCTTGCGCCGTGCGCGGGTCATCGCCACATTCATGCGGCGCGTATCCGCCAGAAAGCCGACTTCACCTTCACGGTTCGACCTCACCAGACTGACGATCACCGCTTCTTTCTCGCGGCCCTGGAACCCGTCTACGCTGTCTACTTCAATGCTGCTCCTTCCGCTGTCCCCGATGGAAGACTTGGATAATTTCTCTCGAAGCAATTTCACCTGCGCCGAATACGGCGAGATCACAGCGATGTCTGCGGGCGAGACTCCGCAGGCGAGCAGTTCGTCCACTTTCTGGATGACCAGATTCGCCTCCAACGGATTCAGGCGGCTGTCCCCGTCGGGTTCGCGCTCTTCGTCGTAGCTGGCGCCTGCCGTGTCGATAAAGTGAATGGGAGTCGCTGTCAGTGGCGATGATGTTACTTGAGGAAGATCAGCCAGCAGGGCGGTGCGGACCGTTTCGTCGGCTTGTAAATTCCCATCGTAAAAGACATCCGAAGAAAAAGACATGATGTCTTGATGCATGCGGTATTGCACATTTAGTAACCTGCTCCACCCGCCGTCCCCAGCGGGGGCGCCGTGGAGAGTAAGCAGGCGTTCCATCAGGCTGATGTTGAAACCGCCGCGCATCGCCTCAGACGAAAGCACTGTCGGCGGAAGCTGGCAGTGATCGCCCGCCAGCACAAGCCGCTGTGCATATTGCAGGGGGATCCACGCGGCGGGCTCGGTGCATTGGCTGGCTTCATCCATGATGCACCAATCGAAATATTTCCCTTCGAGCCGATCGCGGTCGAGGCCCGTGGCGGTGGCGCACACAATGCGCGCCTTGCTCAGGATGCCTTCGGTCACCTGTTCTTCGATCTGCCATGCTTCCCTGAGCATGTCTTTCGCTTCCTGCCGCATCGACTGCTTCGCACCAGGCTCGGGTCTGGCGCGCGTCCATTTGACGGATTGGTCGCGCAGGGCATACGCATCGCGTGTGAGTTTGTTCGCGATCTTCACATCGGGATGATTTTCAACCAGCAGGTCGAGCGTGTGTTCACGCAGTTCGGGTGTGACGCGTGCGGGGTGCCCCAGCCGAACGACATTCTCTCCAGCGGCGATCAGTCGCTCCAATAAATGATCCACCGCCAGGTTGCTCGATGCCACGGCCAGCACGCTTTGTCTGCGCCGCGTGATCTGACGGATCAACTCCACCAGTGTGGTGGTCTTGCCCGTCCCAGGCGGCCCGTGGATGATGGCCACATCCTCCGCGCTCAAGGCGAATTGCACCGCTTCGATCTGCGAAGCGTTTAGTTTTTTGTTGAATACTTGAATCGGTTCGATCTTCTCGAAGACGGGTCCCGCCGCCCCGATCAGCACATCGCGCAGCACTTCCAGCCGACTGCCCCCGCTCGCGCCTCTTGCCAACTCCATGGCCTGTCTCTGTCGAAAACGCGATATCTCATCTGTGGCACGGTCCAGCCGAAACGTGGGCTTCTCCGCTTCTGTTTCGATGAATTGACTGACCGCCACCTGAATCGCATCCCTGCGAATCGCGCTGACGATTCCCCGCCAGCCATTCTCCTCGCTGGCCGAAGAGGCGTTCTCCTCCGACACGATGACGGGGCTGCCCACCCCAAGCCTTGTCCACGGGAGGGAGAGGGTCTCGTTGCGCTTGCCGAATCCCAACAGGAAATGTCCACCCAGCCCATAGCCTTCCTCGCGAATGACCAGGTTGATCAAGCTGTTGCCCGTTGCCTCAGCCTCGGCAGGGGAGAGCTTCGTGCGCTCACGCACCGCCTCCCGCTTCTCAGCCTCCGCCTCCAGATCGAGCAGCAAAGCAAGATTTCCAAAATATTCAGTCGGAGAGTTTTTCATGGCGGGTTATTTTACCCCCTCTGCCTGCATTCGCAGGCACCTCCCCCAAATACGACAGAAATACCGTCGCATTTGGGGGAGGTTGGGTGGGGCATTGAGTGCAAGTGCCTTCAATCCCTTCGTCCTGAGCGGAGCGAGTGCCCTCCGAGCGCAGTCGAAGGACAACACACGCACTTAACATGACCTGCAAGTATAATGTCCGAATGACTGCCATCCTATTTCGCGCCCATGCGGTGCAAAGAATGTTCGAACGTGAGATACCCGTCAGCAAGGTCCGCAAAGCCTTGGAGACCGCGGATGTGATCGAGGATTACTCCTCCGAAATGCCCGAACCCAGCCGCTTGCTCCTGTCATTTCAGGGCAAACGTCCCTTCCATGTGGTGACCTCTGAGAACCACGCCAGAATGCAAACGACGATCATCACCGTGTACCTGCCCGACGCCAGTAAATGGAAAAAAGACTTTCGGAGCCGCAAGTAACCCTAAAAACTTTATGCCACTTCGTGGTGAAAGAACTCTCTATGAATTGCATCATCTGTAGACAAGCCGAGACAACCCACAGTTTTACCTCCATCACCTTTGAACGCGACGAATTCAAACTGGTCATCCATAATATCCCAGCCCAGGTTTGCCCCAACTGCGGCGAAGCCATCGTCAACGAAGACGTTGCCCTGCAATTGATCAGCCAGGCGGAAGATTCATTTGCACAAGGGTTGATCGAAGACATTCGCGAATATTGAATTCCCCCGAAGCCAGATCATCATCAAAGATGGACAGAGAGCCCCGTCCATCTTTGGAAAATGGCTAATTACCTCACCTTGTGCAGTGTTCTGGCGGCCCTCACCGCACTGGCGTGGGCACAAGGTGCTATTCCATGTCCCGATATCCTTCGGGAGGGAATCACGGCTGGGTGTGTAAGATGAGTTATTAATCTGCTGCTGCAACACCAGCCAATATTTCAGTCTCTTCCACATGTGCGCGGGATGTGTTCGCATTCAGCTTCGTCGTCAAATTCAACGCCACAAGCAGGATCACCGCCTCCATCGTAAACAGAGACGAATACGCAAAGAACGCATTCCCCGTCGCATAGCGGACACTATCCACGAGAATGCCGCCCGTCAAATTGCCGACCGCATGGCCGACCATGTTCGCCACACCCCATACGCCCATCAACATCCCCGCGCGGATCGGTGTAGTGAAGGAGATGATCGCGCTCAACATGCCCGCGCCCGCCAAGCCTGTGCCGATTCCCATCACGAAGACCAGGCTCTTGAAGATACCCACGTTGCCCATCAATCCCGTCACGATCAACCCGATGAAAACGAGAATGCTGGCAATAATGCCTGTGCGCATCAGCTTCATATATCCCAACCACTTGATCAGGAACAAGCCAGACATCAGCATGGATGCCAATACACCGAGTCCCCAGTACATGGTCAGGCGGGTGGTATCGCCAACGCTCATGCCAAGTACCAGCGCACCGTACGGCTCAAGCAAAGCATCCTGCGCGAGTGTTCCAATGAAAGTGCAGATCACCAGCGTAAAAAGAATGCGCACCTGCGGGTCAGCGAAGACCACATCTCGCAGCACTTGCTGGAAAGGCATCTTGCGTGCCTGCTCTGCGGCAGTCTCTGCAACTTGATTCTTGGATTCCTGTCCAATGGCGGCGAAGGTCGCCAGTAAAAAGATGGCAACTGCCACGCCTGTCGCAACGCTGATCAACTTGGCAGGGTCGTATGTTTCCAGTGCCTTGCCGATGAATCCCGCTCCCATCACGGAGCCAAGCAGAGTCGCTACTTCATAGAAGGTGATGGCGCGCGTGCGATACGTTCCCGTATAGCGGTCGGATACCAACGCCTGATAGGTGTTGTGCGCAAGGTTGCGTCCAAGGCCGTACAGCATGAAGGACAACGATCCGCTCAAGAGCAGCAGTGCGGTCACTTTGGTTGGGTTCGCTGCCAGTCGTGAGGTCGCGATAATTCCCAACCCGATCACCAATGCGCCGAAGATGATATACGGCTCACGGCGCTTCCCAAAGACGGGGTATCCATCTGAGCGATACCCAAGCCACACGCGCACAGGCGAGATCAACAGCGGGATGGCGAAGAAGAATGCCACCAGTGTTGCGGGCAGACCCAACTCCGCGATCATGATGCGGTTTAGAGTCCCGCCGATCAACGCGCCGCTCAACCCATACGCGATGGAGAAGAACGCCAGCCGTGCATTGTTTAGAGTACGAACGAATTTCATTTTGTATGCTCCTAGAATTGAATTGACCAATTGAAAAAATCCAAACATCTAACCACTGAGCCACAGAGGCACGGAGGGTATGGAGTTTTTTTTTTTGTTTTTTCTCCGTGTTTCCGTGTCTCCGTGGTTCAAAAAGGTTTTTCACATGTTTCCCTTCATTGCCAACCTAGCCGCCGCCTCACGTCCCTGATGAATGCAATCAGGCACGGCAATGCCGCGATATGAACTGCCAGCCAGCGCCAGGCCTTTTGGCAGCAACTTTTCAATTTCATCCACGCGTTTCAAATGACCCACATGCGCTTGCGGGAATCCGCTTTGCCAGCGGAAGGCCGTCCACGTTTGCGGTGCAGCGGTGATGCCGAGCAGCTCTGCGAGTTCTTTCTTCACAGCCTCGATCAACCTCTCATCGTCAAATTCCACCATCTCAGGCGCGCCGCCCCCAATGAAGACTCGCAGCACAGCATACCCAGCCGTTGACCTCTCTGGCATTTTGCGGGACGTGAACGTGACCGCATCGATCATCCGCTTTTCACGGCGCGGGATCATCAATCCGCTGATGACGGGTTCGCGCGGAATATCCGCCTCGCGGTACACGAGCGAGAGCGTGCCAATATTCTGATGACGGATCTCACCTAACTGTCGGCTGGCCTCTGCGGCAATCTCCTTGATCATCGCTGATGTCTGATTCGCCAACGTCGCGAGAATGACACCATCTGCCTGTACTGAGCTTCCATCAGCCATGAAGATTTGATAGCCATTCCCGTGATGTGAGATCTTTTCAACCCGCGCATTCAAGCGCATATCCCCTTTGAGTTGACGGGCGAGTTCATCTGTCAACGCTTGCAAGCCATTCTTGAAGGAAACAAAGCGCGGCTTCTTCGGTCCCTTCTGTTTTCCTGCACGGAAGGCGCGCTTCAACGCGCCCGCAAACAAGCCGCCGCCATCCTTTTCCATTTCACGCATGATCGGCGAAGAGACCATGATGCTCTGCGTCTCTGGGTTCGTGTTGTAGATTCCGCCCAGCACAGGGCCGATGAATTTATCCAGTGCTTCATGTCCCAGCCTGCGGCGCACAAAATCAGCCAGCGATTCATCTTCGTCATCGCGGCGGGCAGGTTGAAATGGTTCAGCCAGCATGCGCAATTTCCCGCGTACCGTCAGCAGCGGGGAGGAGATGAATTTCGTCGGCGAAACAGGGATCGGGTAGAGAGAGGCGTTATCCAGCACGTAGGTCCCGCTGGTTTCAGAGCCAGGGTTCACCACCTGGTCCAGCATCCCCAGCTCGTTTGCCAGATCCCAAGCCTCAGGCTTGCGCGTGATAAGAGTATCAGGCCCGCCTTCAACCAGAAAGTGTGCGTCTTTATTCAATTCAAGTTTCGATGAAATGACCTTGCCGCCCCAATGATTTGAGGCTTCAAGTAAGGTAAATTTGATGCCGCGTTGTTGCAGTTCCCACGCAGCGCTCAAACCTGTAATACCCCCGCCGATGACAGCAATGTGCATACACAGTCTCCTGTTTTTGCTCTCCTCGGCCTGTGATATTTTATATTTATTACCTGATATGTATATATAGATTTTGGAGATTTCACTAAGAGTTGCGTGAGAGATTAAATATGTGATATGTCACGGACTAAAATGGACATATTACGTAAGCAATATCATAAAGTGCAAGATATAATTTTTCGCCACGATTCTAAATTTATAAACGATGGGATATCACTATGGAAATTAACATTGTTGGGTTGGCTACTGCGGCGGCCACGTTCCTCGGCGTATGGCTGGGGCATGTCTCTGTCCGCAAGATCGAACGTGAGACGGTTCATTTATGGAAGCCGACTGTGAGCGCACTTGTATTGAGTGGGGGATTTGCAGCCGCCTCTTTCTTAACCTCAAGCATGCCTCTGTCTGCGATCTGCGGCATCCTCTCTGTGACATTGTTTTGGGACGCGCTCGAAATCGCTGTTCGCCAACCGAAACGCATCAAGCATGGACATGCGCCCGCCAACCCGAAGAATCCGCGCCATGCGAAGATCCTTGCTGAATATCCCGAAGCCACAACGATAGACTGGCTCGACCGCGACCCGCGCGGCACTCCATATTCTGCTGCCGAGTTGGCGTCCATCAAGGAGAGTGCGAAATGAACTGGTTTGGTTTTTGGCTTTGTCTTGCTACTCTCTTCATTATTGGGTTGGGCTTTGTGTGGGTGATCCGTGGGGAACGTTATTTCGGTCACTTGTGGTGGCCGTATGTGATGGGGGCGGGGGTGTTATGCATTCTTGGCTCGTTGTTCATTTCAAACAACTGGGCATCGGCTTTGCTTGGCGCATTTGGCGCATCCCTCATTTGGGGCTCCACCGAGTTGAAGGAGCAAGCCGTGCGCGGTGAGATCGGTTGGTATCCGTTTAATGCAAAAAAGATTCTCCCTCCATTTGTGGAGGTGATCAAAAAGTGGAAAGCGCCAAGTTTGTAGCGGTTACGCGATGAGTGCGTCGCACCAGACGGGTGGAAGTTCCTTGACCTCGCAGGTGATTGTGGGCGAGCACTTAACCTCTGATACAATTCCCTGATGCTCCGAACCACTCTTATTGTTTCTCTCATCTGTCTTGCCATTTTTGCCTGCTCGCCCGCTCCCGCATCTCCCACTGTCACATTGCCTCCGCCGATCGTCACCATCATTCGTCCCACCGAAATACCCATCACTGAAACCCCAACTGTCCTTCCTTCGCCGACTGCACTCCCGCATTTGATGTATCCCTACACCATTGCAGGCCTGCGCGAGCGGACTTTCACAGGCGGCGAGATTTCGCTGGATGTTGTCCTCGGGCTGACGGACACCTACACCCGTTATCTCATTTCCTACCCCTCAGACGGATTACGCATCACAGGCATTCTCCAGATCCCAGCAGGGCAGGGGCCTTTTCCCGTCATCGTCATGAATCACGGCTTTGCCGCTCGCAGCAGTTACACCTCAGGTAACGGCACAGACCGTGCCGCCGAATATCTCGTGTCGCGCGGCTACATCACCATCGCATCAGACTTCCGCACCTGGGGCGGCTCGGATATCAGTCCGTCTTTCTTTCACACAGGTTTGGTCACTGATGTGATGAATCTGATCGCATCTCTGCCATCCATCCCACAGGCAGATGTTTCGCGCATTGGCATGTGGGGACATAGCATGGGCGGCGGCATCACTACGAAGATACTCACGCTTGAGACCCCTGTCCGCGCGGCGGTGTTGTATGCACCCAACTCCGCCGACGATGCCGACTTGATCGCACGCTGGGGCTATGGCTGCATCGGCGATATTTTAGCAGGTGAACTTCTGGATACCTGCAACTCGGCGGATGTCATTCCAGAGTCTCTGCCAGCGGAGATGATCGCCGCGTATGTTGAATCCGCTACCAGCGCGGAGAGGATGCGCGAGATCGCTCCGTTCTATCATCTGGAAAATATATCTGTTCCAGTCCAAATCCACATCGGCTCCGCAGATGGAGACTACATCGGTTCCACGCCGCCCGAGTGGTCATATAAATTGAATCAAGGCTTGTTGGATGCAGGCAAGGACGTGGAATTATTTGTTTATGACGGCCAGCGTCATTCCTTTACGGGTGATGCATGGCTTTTGTTCATGGATCGTGCGGTTACATTATTCGATGCGGCGTTAAATACGAATACAATAAGCCAATGAATAGCCGTGCCCGATATTTAATACTCCCTGTATTGCTCATCCTTTCTGCCTGCCTGTCCACACCTGCGAGTTCAACGGCAGTGGTTTCAACTGCAGCCCATACATCCGTTCCAGTTACATTTACGCCTTCCATCACACCCTCGCCGACGGCGACGATGACACCCAAAGAAGCGTTGCAGCCATTCACCATTGACGGCTTGCGGAAACATAAATTTCAAAGTGGAAAGATCATCATTCGCGAGACTCTGCTTGAGACTGAGGTTTTCACGCGCTACTTGATCGAATATCCCAGCGACGGCCTGACCATCACGGGAATTTTGCAAATCCCGAAAACTGGCGAAGCTCCGTTCCCAGTCATCGTGATGAATCACGGGTTCTTTTCCCGTTACATTTATAACTCCGGCGATGGCACCGACCGCGCCGCCGAGTTTCTGAATCGACGCGGCTACCTCACGGTCTCCTCTGATTATCGCAGCTGGGCAAATGCGGAGACAGGTGTGAGTTTGTTTTACTCGGGTCTTGCCATCGATGTCATCAATTTAATGAACGCACTTCCTTCCATTCCTGAAGCAGATACCGAACGCATCGGCATGTGGGGGCACAGCATGGGCGGCGGCACAACTTTGAAAGTGCTTGTCGTTGATGACCGCGTGAAAGCTGCGGTTTTATATTCCACCGTCAGCGGTGATTTTGAAGAGGTCATCGGCCGTTGGGGGCCGGGTTGTCTCGGGGATGTCTTCGAAGGTGAAGCGACCTTTGGCTGTAATTCTTCCGACATTCTCCCCTTGGATTTACCCGATGACTTGATCGAGGCCTACTTTAAAGGGACAACTGATCCTGTTATTCTGAAAGCGGTCTCTCCGATCTATCATTTGAAGAACGTCACAGCGCCTGTGCAGATCAATTACGGCACCGAAGATGGCAAAACCTCTGCAGGCACGCCGCCCGAATGGTCGAAGAAGTTATACGATGCCTTCCTTGAAGCAGGCAGGGAAGCCCAGCTCATTGGCGTGGAAGGCGAGGAACATTCCTTTAAATACGATCAGTGGTTCTATTTGATGGAACGCTCCGCGCAACTGTTTGATAAATACGTGAAGTAAAATCTGCGCGCTGAGTGGTGCGCAGCCGAAGTGCGCAGATGACCATTTCCAATTGATTGCTTCGCAAGTAAACTTACCGCCTTATGAAAAAAATTCTTCTTATTGGTATCGCTCTTTTCTTTCTTGTTGCCTGTGGTAATCAGCAGATCGCGACCCAGCCTGCGCAAGCTTTAATTGCAATCCCATCCAACGATGGGGAGTGGGGTGGTACAGGTCTCTCGCAGGACGGATTATCCTTTACGGTCAAATTTACCATCCGCGAGAATCATCTTGCTGGGATCGTGTACAGTTTTACAGGGACAGATGGCATCAGTTGCACTGGGATCGAATACGGGCATCTGGATGTCGCAGATGAACTCGCCATCGTCGACGATCGGTTTTCCGCAGTGCTTGGTGACGACCTTTCCATCGATGCTTCGTTTTCAAATTTGAAGTCTGCCTCGGGGCATATGACCATCCACTGGCATGACCGACAGCCGCGCTGCAACGGTGATTATGAAGTGGATTGGAAGGCAGAAAAAGCCGAGACTCAAGTTGGGCAGGCTGGGCAGCCACGAAACCCAAATGCGCCGAATTCGTTCGAGACCTTTGTTCAAATTCTTGTCTTTGGCTTGTCGAACGGCGCAGTTCTTGCGTTGAACGCCATCGGCGTGACCTTGATCTATGGCACGGTCCGCACTTTGAATCTGGCGCACGGCGATGTCTTCGCGCTGACGACTGCATTGGTCACCTCCATTATTAATATCATCGGCATTCGTGAAAACTGGCCCCCGCTTCAACTTGTGGGCGCTTTATTCTTTGTATTTCTTTTGGCAATGTCTTTGGGGGCGTTGCTAAGTGTGGGTGTGGAAATATTGGGCTTTGCTCCATTTCGAGGTGCTTCAAGGCTTGGGCCATTGATCGCCACACTTGGCTTGTCGTTTATTCTTTTTCAAGGCGCTCTTGTCTGGCGCACCTATCAAGGCTCGTGGATCCCCGGGGAGCATCGCAGCGTACCGGGTTTGCCTGAAGTGCCCACAGATGGCATTCCTTCATTCCTGCCTGAGATCAATCTGGTGAAATATTTCGGATTGCCGATGAATGTCATCATCCGCTTTAGCGATGTATTTGTGATTCTCTCCGCGGTTGTTTTGGTGGCACTTGCCAATTGGTTTATTCAAAAATCACGTACGGGCCGCGCCATTCGGGCGGTTTCTCAAAACCAGCAGGCGGCGCAAATATTGGGAGTCAACATTGGTGGGACGATCCGCAAGGCGTTTGCTTTTGGCGGTGCGTTTGCTGGGGCGGCAGGATTTATCTTCGCTTTATATTATTCACGCCCATTTGGCTCGCATGGCGCACAAAGCGGACTATTTGCGTTCATGACTGCCTTGTTGGGCGGCATTGGGAATCCGTTTGGCGCGCTGGTGAGTGGATTCTTGATCGGCGGACTTTCCTCGTTAAGCGATTATTACCTCACCGCACAGTGGACTCCTGCGTTGCTGTTGTTGATCCTGATTTTGTTGTTTGCCTGGCGGCCGACTGGATTCACTTCGGAGGGGGATGGGGGAGAAACAACTGTCGTACGTGATTCTGTAATTTTGACGGCACCAGTTCAAGGGTCCAGTGGGAGGCGTTGGCTCGTCATCGCATTGCTGATTTTGTTTGCATTTCCATTGATGTTTCAAGGCGGACAGGTCATTTTGCGCCTGGCTGGGATTTTTATTCTGCTGGCGCTTGGGCTAAATCTTGCGCTCGGAGTCGCGGGCTTGCTGGACCTTGGTTTTGCCGCCAGCTTCGGGCTGTCTGCGTATCTGACGGCTTTGCTCACTGCAAAATTCGATATAACCATCGCCTTGCTGTTGGGCGCAGCGATGGGTGCATTTTTTGGATGGTTGAAAGGCGGTCTCGCACGCCGATTGCGGAGCGATTTTTTTGCAGTTGCGACTCTTGCCTTTGGCTTGTTGGTTCGGCAGGTGATCATCAACCTCGAGTTCACAGGCGGGATGGGCGGTATTGGCGGGATCGCTGCGCCGCATATTTTGGGCTTCAGCCTTGCAGGGCAGATGCAGAGATATTATCTGGTCTTCTTTGTGATCGTTTTGCTCGCATGGATAAGTCAGCAGATCATTTCTTCACGCACCGGACGCGCCTGGATGGCGTTGAGTGATGATGAACTGGCAGCTTTATCTGTGGGCGTGGATGTGAACCTTGCGCGCACGCAGGCATTGATGATCAGCTCGGCTATGGCGGGCATGGCTGGCGTTTTATATGCCAGCACCCTGTCTTTTGTTGAACCAGATTTGATGGCTTTTCATGTTTCCAGCATGATCCTGACGATGGTGATTCTGGGTGGGGCAGGGAGTGTGCCTGGCGCCCTGATCGGCGCGGTGACGATCATTCTTTATGACAAGGTCTTTGTTCCACAGTTGGCGAACTGGCTGGCGTTGATCTGGCCCGTTGCCATTGGGTCGGTTCCTGATATTCGCGGCGCGAGCTTTTTCAATTTCGGCATTGCGCTTTATCTGACGGTCTTGATACGCTCCCGCCGCCGTTCTTGACACGCCTGATTTCCCGCGATAAAATCGCGTTACTATATTTCACTTTGAAAGGAGGCACGAAAAAATGAAATCCATCTTGTTAGCTGTCAAAGCACTTGTTTGCGCGCCTCCTGCAGGGTTAATGTAATACTGGCTTTTTGCCTTTTCAACATTGAACCGCAGTGCGCTTTTGCCCTGCGGTTTTTGATTCCGATCAGCCGCAGGCTTGTCCCTGCGGTTTTGTTTTTAACGCAAGGCGATGGAAAATAGATTTCTATAACGTATAAGGCTGTTTGAAAATGAGTAAAAATCAACTTCTTGAGTTTTATGAAGAACTCGACGAATTAAATGAAGACGGGACGCAATCTTCCCATAAACGCGTCTCGCAGAAACGTGAGTCAAGGAAGCGCGTGATGGAGGCCAGTCTTTTTGTCCGCGCTCAGGAAATTTCACGCGAATTTCAGTTTACCTACAAGGCCGCCCGCTTTGAAGAAGCCTGGCTGCTGGATTCTCTTTCGGAAATTGCCGAACATAAGTGGATCTCGGATGTGCTTCGCAAAGTGAAGGGCGGCAAGGAAGCCTCGGTGTATCTGTGCAAGTCTGGCGTTGCTGTGGATGCGCCACTGGTCGCCGCGAAGATTTATCGTCCGCGCATGCTCCGCAACCTGAAAAATGACCAGCAATATCGCACGGGCCGCGCCGATTTGGATGAGAGCGGCAACGTCATCGTCGATGATGGCACACTGCACGCCATGCGAAAACGCACCGCTTTCGGTGAAGAGGCAAGGCATCAATCGTGGATCGCCTATGAATTCCAGACCCTGAAATCCCTGCACGAAGCAGGCGCGGATGTCCCAAAGCCGTATGCGATGGAGAAGAATGCCATCCTGATGGGCTACATCGGCGATCTGGCGTCTGCCGCGCCTCCGTTGAATGCTGTGAATCTGGAATTGGACGAAGCCCAATCGCTTTTTGATCGCGCGGTGTACAACATCGATTTGATGCTTAAGCATGGCCGCATCCACGGCGATCTGTCTGCGTATAACATCCTGTATTGGGATGGCGACATTACGTTGATCGATTTCCCGCAGGTGGTCATTCCTGAATCGAATCCTGCTTCGTGGAATATCTTTTTGCGCGATGTCTCACGGGTGTGTCAGTATTTTTCGTCTCAGGGCGTTCAATGTAACGGGCTTTCCCTTGCCACCGAATTGTGGACATCTCATGGTCACAAGGTCTTCAAGATTGACCCGAAGTATCTGGATGCTGAAAGTTCTGAAGATCGGCATGCCTGGGAAGCTCAACAATAAAAACATATCCCCTGACCACACTGGTCAGGGGATATGTTTATTCGGTACAATTGCGCGCAGGAGAGTGAAATATGAATAACGTCCGCCCCAAATTAACTTTAATGAATGAAGAGCAGATCCTCGAAGCGCATAAAAACGTTTTGAAGG
Source organism: Candidatus Villigracilis affinis (assembly GCF_016705895.1). Lineage (NCBI taxonomy): Bacteria > Bacillati > Chloroflexota > Anaerolineae > Anaerolineales > Candidatus Villigracilaceae > Candidatus Villigracilis > Candidatus Villigracilis affinis. Next base: position 15,236 of record NZ_JADJKT010000043.1, read on the forward strand.
TGTTAAGCGAAACTGGTGTGCGCGTGGATTCGCCTGCGATCCTGCAAATGCTCGAGTGGAAACTCGGCTTGAAATCAGAGGATCGCATTATCAAGTTTCCGCCTGAAATTGTGGAAGAGGCGATCAAATCCACGCCGAAGACGATTGATGTGTACGATCGCCGCGGCGAGCACAAGCTAAAACTGGGGGAAGATCGTCTGCGCTTTGGGGTGGGGGTGACTGCATTGTTTTATCAAAACCCCGTGGATGAAACGCTCGATATTTTCAAACGCAAGAATTTTCAAGACCTTGTGCGCCTCGGCTCGAGCCTCAAGCATTACGATGTGATTTCAACCGTGGGGATCGTGCGTGATGTGCCTGAGGAATTGACCGACCTGTACGGCTCACTTGAACACATTGCGAATACCACCAAGCCATTGGTCTTGCTCGTTTCAGATGAAAACAGGTTTCCCGATGTGATGCAGATGTTCGAAATGCTGCATGGTGATCTCGGCAGCAAGCCGTTCATCATTCCGTATTTCAATCCCGTCAGCCCGCTGGTGATGAATGCAGGCACAGTGGATAAAATGAAAATTTCCATCGAACGCGGCCTGCCGATCATCTTTTCAAATTACAGCATGGCGGGCGCATCCACGCCGCTTACGCCTGCGGGCACGTTGACTCTGCTCATGGCCGAGTTGCTCGCCGGGCTGGTCATCAGCCAGACCATCAAAAAAGGCGCGCCCATTTTGCTCGGCATGTTACCCGTCTATTTTGACATGCGCACCATGCTCAATTTTTACGATCCGCAAAGCATTCTCATCAGCGTGGCCTGCTCCGAGATGTTGAAATACTACGGCATTCCGCATTGCTCCACTTCAGGAAGCGGCACGGGCTGGGGCATGGATTTGATTTCCGCAGACACCTACTGGATGAATACCCTCGCGCTTCTTCTCTCACACGGACATCTGGCTCCGTTCATTGGAGATTCGCTTGGCTCGAAATCGATCTCGCCAACAACCTTCGTCCACGCGCACGAGATCATTGACCAGGCCCTGCGCCTGCATGATGGCTTTCAACTGGATGATGTCAATTCTGCTGTAGATGAGATTGCAAAAGTGGGACCAGGAAATAACTTTTTGAAATCTCCATCCACCCTGCGAAACTATAAGAACGGATATTACATCAGCAACGTGTATCCGCATTACAGCATGGAAAAATGGCAGGAGGCAGGTGCGCCAACCGCCCGTCAGGTTTTGCGTGAAAAGACACAGGATTTGATGGCGTCTGCTTCTGCGCCTGATGACCATGCTGAATTTATTGGGAAGGGTGAGGAGTTTATTTCTAAAATCGGGAGGTAACAGGCGTGGATGGGAAATGGATCATTTTGTAAACGTTGAAAGAAAAAGTATGCGCATATTAGGGTAACAGCATACGACTCTATCCTTCGACGGAAACTTCTCTCTGATCTCATACACCATCACGACCTACTCCATGCCGCTTTGCCACGCGCGCAGGTCGCGATAACTCTTTATCCCCATAATTCTCCTTTCAGGAGTCGGGAGCTAGGGGTTGGGGGTCAGAACCATCCCCTAACCCTAACTCCCATCACCCAGCTAATAGCTCCTTCACCGTCTCATCCCAATCCAACTCTGCGCCCGCCTTCAACCCCGCCTCCACCACGGACGGGTCGAGCGCCCATTCGGCGAGCGTCCTGTCCATTTGGCGCTGGAAATCGCTGGTCCAGCTAGGCTGGTTGCGTACCAAGCCAAATAAAGCCAACGCCCGCTCGGTCTGTCCTTCGGCGTGGAAGAGAAAGCCAAAATTATTCACCACCCCCACCACCAAGTAAGGCTGGCCGCTCTGTTGCGCCAGCGCAAGCCCTTCGTGCAAGCCCGCGCGTGCCGCGGCGAGTTGACCGAGTTCGATGTCCACTCCCGCCAGATTACCGAGAACCAAGGCGATGGCGGATTGCCAACCCATCTCGCGGGACAGTGCCAACCTCTGCTGGTAATATTCCTTCGCCATTGCGTAATCCTTGCGCTCACCCGCAGTCCAGCCCAAGTTGTTGAGCGCTCTCAGTATCAGCAAGCGGTAGCCCGCCGCCACAGCCCGCGTGTGGACTTCGCGCAAGAGCCGTTCTGCTTCGGCTAGATCACTTTGAGATAACGCCACAAGCCCCATCCGATTGAGCGCGCTTAACTCAGCATCCAAGTCTCCTAACGCACGTGCCAGACTCAGGCTTTCATCGAGCGCTACTTTGGCATCTTCCAGTTCGCCCAAATACCAGTTCACATCGCCGAGCGCATACAACGCGAGACATAATGTTCGTGAGTCGTCGCTGGCGCGCGCCATGTGCACGGCTTCGGCGATAATCGCCTGACCTTCGGCATAATTGCCCAATCCCATAACAAGCTCGCCCAAATATACCTGCGCGGAGGCGCGGTCGGCATCAGTTTTCGCGGCGGCTTGTGCCTGATCGATCGCGGCGCGCGCGGCGGGAAAGTCGTCCATAATCGAATCCGCTAGTTTCAACGCCAGTGCGGAACGTTCAGGGTCGTCCTCGGGGGTCAGTTCCAGCAAGCGGGAAAAATAATCCCGCGCGGAGTTTAAGGCGAGCACATCCAATGCGGCTTGCCCCGCCTTCTTCAAATAGGCGCGCTGTTTGGCAGGGTTGTCACTGCGCTCGTAGTGATACACCAAAGTGTCCAGCATGGATGCTTCGGTCAACGCCCCCGCCGCGATCTGTCTTTCCAGATACGCCGCCAACTGCTCATGCAATTTGGCGCGCGTGGCAAACGGCAAACTCTCGTAGGTCACTTCATGCGTGACGATGTGCTTGAATAGATACGCCAACTCAGGCTCGGGCGTGTCCAGAGGCGTGATGTCCAGCCCCGCCAATTGCTCCAGATCAGATTGCACGCGATTCATTCCGCCCAATTCGGGATAGTACCCCGTCAGCCACTCGACGCGGAACAAACGCCCGACGATGCTCGCCACGCGCAGGGTGGTCTTCTCGCGCTCGCTCAACTGGTCAATGCGGCTGAGGATCAGCGTGTGCAAACTGTCGGGCAGTTCAATTTTGTTCAGGTCGGCGGGATCGAGTCCACGGTCACGCACGTAGTTGAGCAGTTCTTCCAGATAGAACGGATTGCCCTGCGAGCGCGCCATTAGTTTATCCACCAAGCCGCTCGGCAGTGCTCCGCCGCGCGCAGGATACAACTGCGCCAGTTTCGCGCGGATGGCACTCTCCGCTTCGGCTTGATTCAATTCATGCAGTTCGATCTTGGTGAAGTTCGGCATGGCTTCGAGCCGCGGCGCTTCCAACCGCGCCAATTGCGGCGGACGATATGCCAGCACGAAACACACGCGGCTGTCATTCAATGCGCGCGCCAATTCTTCGAGCAGGTCATGCGAAAGCGCGTCGATCCAGTGCATATCTTCGATGATGATCAACAGCGGCTCATCTTTTGCCGCCGCGCGTAAACAATCTTCGAGCAATGCCCGCAACGCGCTCTTACGATACTGCGGTTCAAGTGTTTTGGTGAAATCATTATCAGGGATTTCCAAACCCAGCACGACGTTTAACAGCGGCATGGCTTGCACACGTTCAGGCGCGCGGTCTTCGATCTCGCCTTCGAGATTACGCATTTGTTTTTTCAACGGCGCAGACGGGTCCACATCGAAGAACGCCTGCCAGATGGATTTCCATGTTTGATACGGCGTATTGACCGCATCCGATTGACAGGCTCCGCCATAACCAGCGAAGCCTTTGCGACGGGCGAGTCGAATCACCTCCGCCACGAGTCGGGACTTGCCCATGCCTGCCTCTGCCACGATACCTATTATCTGCCCTTGACCTTTTTCCGCCAACTCTAATTTGTCATTGATGACTCGCAGCTCTTGCGTTCTTCCCACCATCGGCAGGGCGTAGGTTGGTTCTTGTAATCGAATGGCACGTTGCTGGCGTTCCCCCGTCACTGCGAACACAGGTAACGGCTCCGCTTTGCCTTTCATTGCTAATGGCGAACGGGGTTCTGACGAAAAATAATTTTCAACTGCTTTATACGCGTGACCACTCAACAATACCTCACCAGGTGCAGCATTGCTCATCAAGCGCGCCGCGAGATTGACTTCATCGCCCAACGTGCCGAACGTCTTGCGCGTCACACCGCCATACGTGCCCACACGCATCAGTCCCTGTGTGATGCCCATCTGCAACTGCAACTTGGTTTTCTCCCGCAACTCCAATGCCGCCTTCACCGCGCGACGAGGATCATCCTCGTGCGCGCTCAACGCTCCAAAGTCGACATACACATAACTGCCCTTGTCCCCGATCGAAATGCCCATCAACGTGCCGTCATAGCGCGAAGCGATTCTCTGCACTTCGCGAATAAACGCATCCAACTCGCTCTCGGCTGAATCCGAATCATAGTCGATGCCCGTGAACCGCACAAACAACGCCACACACGGACGGAACTCGGTCAGGAACGATGCTTGTCCTGTTGTCTCGCGGTCATACACACTTGAATGAATCCACGGTCTAAGTTGTTCAGAAGTTATCAGTGATTCGTCTACAGTTTCATCACGCACTGATAACCGATCGCTGGTTACTGATAACTTCTCCACCAAGGCAAACCTCTCCCCATTCTCGTCACTTCGCCATTCTTTGACAACCACTGCATTTCCCAACGCTTGCACTGTCGCTTCATCCACCAGCACATCACCTTTGTTGGCAAGATGTTCCCCGACTGCCGTCCGCATCACCGTCGCCCCCGCCAATGCGTCCAGATAGTGGATCATCGGATCGCCCACCACGAAACGGCGCGCCGCACCTGTTGCAAGCGCGACCTTCAAAGTCAATGCCGTTGTCGAGCCATTGGGTAATGCGATCGAACTGAACACGCCCATCGCAGTTTGTAACGCAAAAGCGCAAGTTGCAGCGCGTGGCGTAGCGGGTCCATTTGAATCGTCGAACCAGCAGGTGATCGCGTCGCCAGCAAAGTTGATTACACTGCCGCCCTGTTTTTCAACTTCAGCGATCAACGCGGTATACACCGTGCCGAGATGTTTCGTCAGTTCTTCAGCGCCGTGTCGCGAACCAAGCGATTCACGCAAGCCTTCGGTCAAGGACGTGAAGCCAGAGATATCGGCAAATAGCGCAGCTCCGCTCGTGCGGTCGGGCAATGATCCTCCGCGCGATAAGGCGCGCAGGCGGTCTTGAGGGAGATACGTGTGTAATGTCATGAATTGGTTTTGGTTAAGTGGAGTTTAATGGTGCGATTATACGCCAATAGTTATAGTGAAGATATGGAGGGCGGGATGGAAGAAAAGGTGCGGAAGCCATTTACTTAAATTTGCCCCATAAACCATATCCTGCATCCCTTCTCTGTTCGCGCCGTTCGTGCTGTTCATGGATTTGCTCCACATGATCTGCCTTCTCATTAATAGCGGCTTCCAGCCACAGGCGGCCTTTTTCTGCGGTGGCGTGACTGCCCGCGCCGTATGCGCCTGTTTTGGTGTCATCATCCCAGGGCGGATTGGCAACCAAAGACCCGCCTTCGATCCAATCCATGTAGTAATCGGGTGTGGCGACGAAATCTGTTTCGTCCACGACACGCTCCATTTGACAGAGGTCGGGGCGCAAGTGAAGCATATAGGATGTTTCCAGTTCGCCCGCATGTCCCATGCCGCCGATTTTCGATGTGCGATATTTGTCCAATGCCTCTGCGCCGATGCGGCCTGAGGTATGCAAAAATGCGGTGGCGCAGAAAATGCGGCGGTGACGTTCGCCAGCATATTTCACGATATTGACCAAAAACGAAGTGTTGCCGCCGTGCCCGCTCATTAAGTAGAAGCGGTCGAATCCGCGCGCGACGAGAACATCAATGACCGCAATCCAAAAATCCTCGAAAGCGCGTCCGCCAGCATTCAGGGTCGCCGCAAACGATGACCGATGTGTGCTGACTCCATACGGCATGACAGGCATCGCCCAACTGCGTGTAGGCACTTTGGCTGATGTGCCTTGGGCGATTGAATTGATAATGATGGTGTCAACGGAAAGAGGGAGGTGGTATCCATGCTGTTCGGTGTGACCGATGGGAATCAGGATTACTTTTCCGCGTTCGCTATCAGGTGGGAGAAAAGTTTGTGCCTCGTAAAGTGATGGATGCGGCTGGCGAAGAATGGACGCAGAATTTTGAACGATGAAACTTGACTGCGGGTCGAGCCCCTGTGGTGCGAGGCAATAAACCCGCGTAAATCCGTCATCGCGCAGACTATCCATGAGGTTGACGATGTATTGCGTGAAAATCGGGTCTGGTACCTCAAGTCCACTGCCGCGCCAGCCGAACGGGAATGGTGGCAGGAGTCCGATACGGGGCGGATTGCTTAATTGGTCAGCGAGCAGGTCGAGGTTGTATCCAGATCCGAGTGGGAGGACGAGCGGCGTGTCACGTGGAAGTTCAGCAACTGCATCCCAAGTCATCTCCTCGTATAAAAAGAACTTAGAATTTCGTGTAGCCAAAAAGAACTGTTATTCATTTTAGTTTTTCCTCTCTATTAAGAAGGAAGTAAATACCAATCAAGGAACCGCTCCATGCGCTCGTAAACATCAAGCAGGTTCTCGCGGCGCAGGAAACCATGCGGCTCGTCGCCGTAGGTTTTGTATTCGAAGGTCTTCCCCTCATGGCGCAAGGCTTCGACCCATTCTTCGCTGGCTTCGGGCGGAACGATGCTATCGAGCAACCCATGCAAAATAAGCACAGGTTTTTGCACGTTCTTCGCTTCGGTGATGGGGGAGCCTTTGAGATAGGTTTGTAAATTCTCCGTTGGGTGGCCGAGGAAAATTTCGGTGTAAACCCGCAGACGTTTTTCACATTGCGCCCAGGAACTGACCAAATTCGAATCGCCATATTTTGTGATGCCGCAGGCGAAAAGATATTCGGGGTCGCGCGAAAGCGAGCAGATGGTCATGTAGCCGCCGTAACTTCCGCCTGTGATGGCGATGCGATCGGGTTTGATGTCTTTGAACGTGCGCAAATATTTTGCGCCGTGCAAACAATCCTGCGTGTCGCCGACGCCCCAATCGTTGTAATTGGCGCGCTCGAATTCCTGGCCGTAACCTGTGGAGCCGCGATAATTCGGCGCGAGATAGGTATAGCCTTTTGCGGCATAATATTGCGCGAGTTCATCCCACCCAAAACCATATTGGTCTTTCGGCCCGCCATGCGGATACAAAATTGCCGCGCCATTTGATTTTTCAGGGCGATACAAAAATGCGGGAATTTCCAGCCCATCGTAACTCTTGTACGAAACCACTTCAGGCACGATGAATTTATTTCTCTGTAACGCAGGCGGATTTGAAAAAGTAAGCTGCGTAATTTGCTTGCTCGGAAGTTCCATGCGATAAACATCGGGCGGAAGGGTCGGACCTTCGAACTCGAACGTGATAAAGGATTCATCCTTCGCCCAGTTTGGATTTGAATGAATGCCCTTCTCGCTTCTTAATGCGGACCTTGAACCTGATTCTGTCTCAAGCATCATTAACTCAAACGAGCCGCCGTTGTTCTCCACCACAAGCATCTGTTTTCCCGAAGGCGACCATTCGTATTGAAAGATATCTTTTCCAGCCTTGGTAAGTTGATGCAGACCTTCGCCATCAGGCTTGATGAGATACAGTTCTTCGCGCCCCGTTTCCTGTGAGATGAACGAAATCCATTGGCCATCGGGTGACCACTTCGGCGACATCGCGCGCGTGGACGGTTTTCCGTACAACGTGGTTTGTTTGCCCGTTGCAATTTCAAGCAGGACGATGTCGAGTCGATTCAAATCGTCGAGGCGGCGCAGGTTGAAGACGATGAATTTTCCATCGGGCGAGGGACGCGCATCCCAGTGATCGCCGAGGGTGTCTGTGGTGAGAGCGCGCGGCCATGAACCATCGCGGTCGGTGAGCAGTAATTGATCGGTGTCGTTTCGTTCAACGGTGACGATCAAGCCGATTGAGTCGGGCATCCAACGCGGGCCGCTGGCGGCGACGGCGAAGTCGGTGATCTTTTTGGGAAGTCCGCCATCACGCGGAACAATATGGACATGGCCTTTGATTCCGAAGGCCAGCCAGTTACCATCGGGCGACCATTCGGGAGTTTCATCGTCCCAGTATGGGGCAAGCGGACGTTCGGTGGTGATGCGTGAAAGCCAGCCGCCATTTGCCGACATCGTGAAGACATCGGAAAGGCTTTCGCCGTCTTTGATGCAGGCGATCTGTCCCTGAGATGAAAGCGTGTGAGACCGAATCCGCTCAAGGGAAGTGAGAAGCGAGAGATTTAGTCCAGCAGGTGGATTTAAGTCAGGTCGCTTGACCGAAGGCCATCCATTCCGTTCGTATTTTTCAGTGAGTTTTACAGAGTTATCCATGATGATTTCCTTTCCATTTCGTGCCAAGTATAGCAAAATAGCCCGAATTACAGTACAATTTTTGCAGGATAAACTCTTGGACCCCTTGGAATGTCTTTATTATTTTAGTATTACGAGATGTTGAGTACCCGCGTCAGGGCAGGTTTCTGCCTTGGCGCGTTTTGTTATTCAAAACACAACCAAAGAGGAGAGCATATGAAACGAAGATTTTTATTTATTTTGGTCATCCTGGCGCTGGTTCTCTCGGCTTGCGGAGGAGGTGGCGAAAAATCGATCGTCCGAATCGGTTGGGCGGGCAGCCCCGATAACCTCAACCCCGGCATGGGAATTTTGACCGAATCATATACCATCTATGGGCTGGTCTATGACACGATGTATAACCTCAACCTCGATGGCTCGTTCACGCTCAGCATTGCCGACAGCGTAGTGCGTTCTGACGATGGGTTGGTCTATACGTTCAAGATCAAGGATGGCATCAAGTGGCATGACGGCAAACCTCTGACCGCTGAAGATGTTGCCTTCACCTATAACCTCTATAAGGATACACCTGAATACCCGTACCTGAACGGATATTACACGACTTATTTCTCGGCTGTTGAGGCCAAGGGTAATGAAGTGATTCTGACCCTCACAGAGGCGATCCCGAATATTGAAAGCCAGTTGGTTTTCCTTTACATCCTGCCCAAGCACGTCTGGGAAGGTGTGAATAAACTGGAATATGAAAACTTTGAAATGATCGGTTCCGGTCCGTTCAAGATGGCTGAATACGCCCAGAATGAATTTGTGCGCCTCACTGCAAACAAGGAACATTTCTCCAGGCCGCCAAAGATCGATGAAGTGGTCTTCCAGACCTTTGAAAACCAGGATGCGCTCGTGCAGGGCATCAAGACCGGTCAATTGGATCTGATCACTGAAATGCCGAATACTTCGGTTGAATCCCTAAAGACCACAGAAAACGTGGAAGTTGTGATCGGTGCGCCGTTCTCCCCAGGTGTGACCGACATCATCTTCAACCAGCTTGATCCCGAGAATTGTCCCACCGATGCGGGCGGGATTTGTACGGGCCATCCCGCTCTGCGCGACCGCGATGTGCGCCTCGCGATGGCGCATGCAACCGACAAGCAAAAATTGATCGACCTGATCCTGCTTGGCCTCGGAACCCCCGGCCTGACACTCATCCCTGATGGTCTTGGCGTTTGGTACAACAATACCCTCAAGGATTATGAATATGATGTCGCCGCGGCGAACAAGATTCTTGACGATGCCGGCTACAAAGATACGGATGGCGATAAGATTCGTGAAATGCCTGACGGTTCACGTCCGCTCACTTTCCGCTTGAACTGGCCCAGCGACAGCATCACTTCACCCCGTACCGCTGAATTGCTGAGCGAAATGTGGGGAGAGATCGGCATCACCCTTGAAATGCAGGCCGTTGACCCCGATGCGCTGACCGCTCAGTGCTGCCCTGCTTTCGACTTTGACATCATGATCTGGGGCTGGGGCTCTGATCCCGACCCGAGCGCTCTGTTGTACGTGTACACTTCCGAAGGCATTCCGACAGGCTCGAGCGAAACAGGCTACTCCAATCCGAAATATGATGAGCTTTACGCACAACAGCAGACGGAGTTGGATTTCGAGACCCGCAAGAGTATCGTTTGGGAAATGCAGAAGATGGTACATGACGACGTGGTGTATATCATCCCATTCTATGATGCCGAGACTCAGGCATATCGCTCTGACCGCTTCACAGGCTGGATCACCGATCAGCCCAAAGTTGAGCTTTCAGACGTTACCTCATTGGTGGTAATCGAGCCAGTCAAGTAAATTCAATACGGGGAGCGGAATATATATTCCGCTCCCCGTATCTTGCTTTCAAGGAGCGACCTTGAACCGTTATCAAATTCTACTAAGAAAAATAGGCTGGGCTCTTTTTACCATTCTGTTCGTCATCATCCTGAATTTCTTTTTATTCCGCATTCTGCCCGGCGACCCGGCGCGGGCGGGAGTTCGTGATCCGCGCTTGAAGAAGGAATCCATCGAGATCCTGCGGGTCCGTTTTGGGTTGGATAAGCCCATTATCAACTGCTTTGAGTCGCTGAACCCGATCAAGGTCGGAAGCTGCGATGTCAACCCGTTAGATACGCAATTCTTCATTTATGTCCGCAACCTGTTGCAGGGCGAACTGGGATTCAGTTACCACACCAACCGTCCTGTGGGAGAACTCCTCTCTGAACGGCTATGGAACACGGTCCTGCTGATCGGTGCGGGGCAAATTCTGGCGATCATTATCGGGGTGATCTTTGGTATTGTCGCCGCGTGGAAGGCGCGCACCTCGATAGACCGCGTCGCTGTGATCTCCAGCCTGGTTGCGTGGAGTCTGCCGACGTTCTGGCTTGGAATTATCCTGCTCTTTTGGGGCAGTCAAAATGGATTTCCGCTGGCAGGTAAGACAACCCCGGGCATGAGCTCCATGCCGCTCTTACAGCAGTGGGGCGATCTTGCCGTTCACATGTTCCTGCCCACACTCACGTATACGATCATTTATATGGCGGAATACACCTTGATCATGCGCTCGAGCCTGATGGACGTCCTCTCGGAAGATTACATTCTGACGGCCAAAGCCAAGGGGCTGAGCAACTTTCAGATTCTGAAAGACCATGCCTTGAAGAATGCGATGCTCCCGCTGGTAACGGTCATTGCCATCAATCTCGGCTTTACGGTGGCAGGTGTGGTCCAGATCGAGACGGTCTTTTCGTGGCCCGGGCTTGGAAGCGCGATCTTCGAGGCGGTCAATCGGCGTGATTTCCCTGTTTTGCAGGGAGCCTTCCTGCTGATCGCGGTGGCGGTCATCTTTGCCAATTTCCTTGCCGACCTCACTTATACCTATCTTGATCCGCGCGTGCAGACGGAGTAGAGCCCAATGGAAACTGTTGTAAAAAACAATGAATCAAGCAGTCAATTGGGCGTCCGTCAGAGTTTTTGGCAGAGCTTCAAAAAGAACAGCATCGGGTTGGTCGGTCTTGTGATGCTTTCTGTAATTTTTATTCTCGCCGTCTTCGCTCCCTTTATCGCTACCCATGACTCGTCGTCTTCAGCATCTGCTGAGATCGGCGATATTTATAATGCGCCAAATCTCGAGCACTGGCTTGGCACCGATGACGCCGGCCAGGATGTATTTTCGAATTTCATCTTTGGGGCGCGTATATCCCTGATCGTGGGCTTCTTTGCCGCGTTCATTTCCCTCATCATCGGCGGTACGCTTGGATTGGTGGCGGGCTTTTTCGGCGGGCGCGCGGACAATGTCATCATGCGTTTCACCGATATCATGCTCGTGATTCCAGACCTGCCATTGATCGTGGTCATCGTGGCGTTGACCAAACCCTCACTGCTCAACATCATCTTCGTCATCGGTCTGCTTGGGTGGACAACGACTGCACGTGTGGTCCGCTCACAGACGCTGGCAGTGAAATCACGGAAATTTGTTCTGCGTGCACGTGCCATCGGCGCAGGCAAAAGACATATCATTGTGCGTCACATCCTGCCGCTGGTAATGCCCATTCTTGTGGTGCAGGCGGTACTGGTTGTTTCGGGTGCCATTCTCAGTGAGAGCGCCCTGTCATTTTTAGGTCTTGGTGACCCCACCGCGCTTTCGTGGGGACAGATGTTGAATTACGCCTTTGGCCGCGGAGCCATGTCCATTGGTGCATGGTGGGCATTGGTTGTCCCTGGCTTTGGGATCGTGTGGGTGGTGCTTGGGTTGACCCTGCTTGGACAGGGACTTGAGCAGACCTTAAACCCAAGGCTGGATACTCACCATTTGACACCAGGCAGGCCTGCGGTCCAGAGCGAAGCGGCGAAGCCATCTGTGGAGAAAAAAGGCACAATACTCGAAGTCCAGAATTTATCGGTCAATTACGTCAACGAAGGAAAAGCGCCTGCCCGCGCTGTAGAGAATGTCAGTTTTACTTTGAAGGAAGGCGAACTAATCGGTTTGGTGGGGGAGAGTGGCTGCGGAAAAACAACGCTGATGCTTGCGCTGCTGCGTCTGCTGCCTTCAGCGGGACAGGTTGTGAACGGCAGTGTGAACTTCCGTGGAAGAGACCTGACCCAGTTCAGCGATGACGAATTGAACAAAGTCCGTTGGAAGGAAATTTCGATCGTCTTTCAGGGCGCAATGAATGCGTTGAACCCTGTGCGTACTGTTGGCGATCAGATCGCAGAAGCGATCATCAAACATATGCCTGAATTCCCGCGCGACCTGCGCCTGCAGGCAAGGGTGATCGACCTGCTCGACCTCGTGGGAATCGCGGCTGACCATAAGGATCATTTTCCGCATCAATATTCAGGCGGCATGCGCCAGCGCGCCATGATCGCGATGGCATTGGCTTGCAATCCGCAAGTGATCATTGCCGATGAACCCACCACCGCGCTGGATGTGATGATTCAGGCGCAGATCCTGGAATTGCTGGATTCGCTGCGCAAGAAGCTCGGACTTTCGATCATCTTTGTAACACACGACCTTGGAGTCGTCGCAGAAATCTGCGACAAGGTTCTGGTGATGTACGGTGGTGTGACCGCGGAATATGCTGACGTGGATACGATCTACAACGAGCCGCGCCATCCTTACACACAGGAATTGATCAAAGCCTTCCCTGACCTGACCAAGCCGAAGAAAAAACTTTCATCCATCCCGGGCTACCCGCCGCGTTTGGATGACCTGCCCGCGGGTTGTCGGTTTGCTCCACGCTGCCCTGCGGCGTTTGACCGCTGTCATACTGAACAACCTGCCCTGCATCAATTAAGCGAAAATCATATCGCAAGCTGCCATCTTGTTGAGGCGTCAAAATGAGCGATGACCAATTCCTAAAAGTACGCGGATTGAAAAAATACTTCGACGCGGGACGCCCCGGCCTGCTCTCCAGCACAAAGACCCCCCGCTACGTCCATGCGGTGGATGGGGTGGATTTTACGCTCAGGCGCAGCGAAGTGTTGGCCCTGGTGGGTGAAAGCGGCTGTGGAAAATCCACGCTCTCTTTATTGTTGATGGGCCTGGAAGATCCGACCGAAGGAACCATCACCTTCGAAGGGAATGACATCACGCATTTGAAAGATCATGAACGCAAGGAACTGCGCCGCAAGATCCAGATGGTTTTTCAAGACCCGTATGAATCCTTGAATCCCACACAGACCATTGAAGAGATCGTCAACGAGCCGCTTCTGGTACATGGGATCGCCACGGATAAAAACGAACGCGATGAACGCGTAAAAAAGGCAATGGAAGATGCAGGCTTAAAACCCGCCGATGTATATCTGGGCCGCTTCCCGCATGAACTCTCGGGCGGACAACGTCAGCGCGTGGTCATTGCGGCTGCGCTTGTGCTCGAACCTGAGATATTGCTCGCAGACGAGCCTGTTTCAATGCTCGATGTTTCCATTCGCGCCGAGATCATTAACCTGCTGGCCGAGCTGCGCATTACGCGGCAGATCGCGGTCATTTTCATCACACACGATCTTGGCTCTGTTGGTTTTTTTGCCGACCGTGTCGCCGTCATGTACCTTGGGCGTATCGTTGAGATCGGCACCATGCTCGAAGTGCTGGAAAAACCGCAGCATCCCTACACAAAAGCGCTGCTCTCCGTCATCCCTGTGCCAAATCCGCGTATGCGCCGTGAACGCATTATTCTGCAAGGCGAAACGCCCAATCCCATCGACCTGCCCACGGGCTGCCGTTTTCATCCGCGCTGCCCTGTGGCCATGCCTGCATGCAGGGTCAGCGACCCGAAATTCGAAATCCTCACCAAGACACATCATGCAGCCTGCCTGCTTTTAGTGAAGTAAGGTCACAACGCCGCACCCTGTAAAAACATGATGGACATCACCAGCTTACAAAACCCGAAGATCAAATACATTGTCAAACTGCGCGAAGACAAACGTCTGCGGCGGCAGGATGGTTTGATGCTTGTGGAAGGCCGCGATGAGTTGACTCTGGCCCTCAGTACTGGACTCAAGCCGCATACGCTTCTGACCGCGCCCGAGATTGCCTCTGTTTCGATTGACATTCCCAACGCTGAAATTACCACCGTCACCCGCGTCGTCTTCGAGAAAATCTCCTATCGCGATAACCCCGATGGCTGGCTGGGACTCTTCCCTATTCCCCAAAACACATTGGACGATCTGAAATTAAGCGAAAACCCATTTGTGATCGTTGCTGAGTCGGTGGAGAAGCCTGGCAACCTTGGCGCGATCCTGCGCACAGCCGATGCGGCGGGCGTGGACGCGGTCATCGTCTGCGACGGGCGCGTGGATGTGTGGAATCCGAACACGGTCCGTGCCAGCCGCGGAACGGTTTTCACCGTACCCACCGTCGAAGCTGATTCGCAAATGACGCTGGACTGGCTGAGGTTAAGAAAGATGCGCGTGCTTGCCGCCACGCCTTCTGCCGAGGTGTTGCACACTTCCGTGGACCTGAATCAGCCCATCGCGTTGGCAGTCGGCACCGAAGATGAAGGCCTCACCGATTTCTGGATGCAGAACGCGGATATCAGGGTGAAGATTCCCATGCTGGGGAAAGTCAACTCGTTGAATGTTTCGATCGCAACTGCACTCATCACATACGAAGCAGTGCGGCAAAGAGGTGGAAGGTAGAAAGCAGGAAGGAAACAGTGAGAGGTAAATTCGATGAAGGCATTGTGGCTGGAAGACAATCAAATTTCACTGCGCGATGTGGCGCAGCCGAAGAGATCGAACGAAGCGTTGATCAAGATCCGCAAGGCGGGCATTTGCAGCACCGACCTTGAATTGGTGAAGGGCTATTATCCGTATACGGGCATCCTCGGCCATGAATTTGTGGGCGAGGTGGTGGATGCGCCCGATGCCGCGTGGATCGGGCAGCGTGTGGTGGGGGAGATCAATGCCGTGTGCGGTGCATGTGAAGCCTGTTTGAATGGACGCCCGACTCATTGCGAAAACCGCACCGTGTTGGGAATTGCCAATCGCGATGGGGTCTTTGCCGAATACACCACCCTGCCGCTGGAAAATTTGCATCGTGTGCCTGAATCGGTTTCAGATGAAATGGCCGTATTCACCGAACCGCTTGCGGCGGCGCTTGAAATTCAACAACAGATCCAGCTCAAGCCAGATGACCGTGTGCTGCTGGTCGGCGCAGGCAGGCTGGGACAATTGATCGCGCAAACGCTCGCGTTGACAGGCTGTGACCTGCAAGTGGTGACGCGTCACGCTCACCCGCAAAGCCTGCTGGCGGCGCGAGGAATCCGATTCACCACGGCGGAGGAAGTTCAACCGCGAAAATGGGATGTGGTCGTGGAGGCCACGGGGTCTGCTGATGGATTCAACCTCGCAAGAAAAGCGATCCGTCCGCGCGGGACATTGGTGATGAAATCCACCTACAAAGGCGATGTGAATGTCAATTTCTCATCCATTGTGGTGGACGAGATCAACATCATCGGCTCACGCTGCGGCCCGTTCGCGCCTGCCCTGCGTCTGTTGGAAAAGCGTGAAGTTGACCCTACGGTGCTGATCGTGGATCAATATAAAATGACTGACGCGGTGAAGGCATTTGATCACGCTGCGCAGGCTGGGGTCTTGAAAATTCTGCTGGAGAATTGATAAAGCATCTTCACACTTGGGCGGCCAGGCTTTTTCGCGTCAGATGTTTAGATCCAATATCGCCATCCAAACAAGGAGATGCAATGCTTACTGTTACTTCCCGCTGGTTAACTTATTTTACGGCCATCCTCTATGCGGTTTTGGGAGCCTTCCTTTTCTTTCTCCCTGAACAACTCGCGCCCGTTTTTGCATGGAAGGTGACCGCGTTCATGACAATGACGATCGGCGCATGGTGCCTCGGCAATGCCTGGCTGGCATGGATCAGCGCCAGACGTTGGGAGTGGCGACTCGTGTACTCGGCCTTGATCTATTTATGGTTGTTCGGGATCTTTGAATCGGGCGTGGTGATCGCTTTTCGCGCAAAACTGCAACTGGTTCACCCGATTGCCTGGTTGTATCTTGCGGCATTGACCGTCAATGTGTTGACTGCCCTGCTTGGATTCTTTGACTGGCTGCGACTCCGCCCAGCCCGAGAGAAGTTTGGCCTGCAATTCGGGAATGCCCAGCTTCCGTATATCGTTGCGTTCATTGTCTTTGTCGGCTTTTTGGCGTTGTATGGATTGTTCGCTCCAGTAGGCGCACCTGGTACGAATGGCGGAATTTTCCCCGAGGTGATGTCTCCGTTCACGCTGCGGAGTTTTGCGGTGTTCTATCTGGCGCTTGCCATTGCCGTTGGAGTATTTTTATGGGATCGTAATTTGGACGCGATCCTGCATCACTCGCTCGCTTCGTATGGACTGGTCGTGATCATCACACTTGCGGCGTTTGCCTACCTGCGCCTGTTTGATTTTGCCGCGCGCCCCGGCGGCCTGCTTTATTTTGGCGCTTATCTGGCCGTGGGCATTCCGTTGTTCTTTGTCTTTCGAAAACATGGAACGGGAAAGGCTGAAAAAGTGCCTTAGTTTTTTACCACAAAGGCACGAAGTAGAAAAAAGATTGGGTTATCTAACGCACGAAAAACGAAAGAGCGAATTGTACGAGCAGTACCAAAAACGGAAGCGTTGTCAGGCCGATCGCGATGCGTGCATAGGCTTTTGAGTCGTTTTTGCGGGTGTGCCCCCAAACGCCCAGGGCAAACGCCAGCGGGGTGAGGATGCAGAAGAACAGGGTGGTGAATTGATTCATTCTGCCGAAGATCTCTGGAGAAATGCGCATATAAGCCACTGCGAAGCGGGTCCCCAAAAGCAGAATGGAGATCACGCCGAGGATGAGCGCGGCGAATCCGAAATGGGTTTTCTTTGCGGTTTGTGTGGGCATGGAGCGGATTATAGCTGTTTAATAACCAAAGACTTCCGAGACATTCACCATCTCGGAAGTCTTTCTTTCTTCTTTCTTCTTTCTTTCTCCTTACTTCCCACCTTCCCACAAATAATCCCAGGCCGTCGCCAGATACTGAAAGCCGTGCTTCTCCACGATGGGTCGGCTCATTTCACCTGCTTCGACCATGGCGTATTGATACCTGCGCTCGCGGATCTCTTTCAGCCGTGCCGAGAGCAGGCTCGTGTACAATCCGCGTTTGCGGTATTCGGTCCGCGTGGAGCCTGCGAACAGCGAGGCGAATTTTCCTTTTTGGAAATACGTCCACGCAACGGAGACGGGTTGATCGTCGGCATAGGCGGCGTAAATGCTCAGGTAACCGGGGATGGTTAAATGTCCGCCGAGGCGTTTGTAAACCCATTCGTTGTTGTTGCCGTAGACTTTATCCAGAACCGAAACGACATCCTTGAGTCCCTTGAGATTCGTGATTCGGCGGATGTCCGCTTTGACGGGGTCGAACAAATGGGAAGGCGCAGAGTCCACATCCAGGATCATGATGTCGCCGTCATCTTCATCGCGCACGAAATTATGCTGCTCGAGTTTCTCTGTCAGCGTGGGCAGGGTGTCGTGGCTGTACACCTTCCACGTGAACGGCTGATTCATGGGAGCGAAGTGGGCCAGTTCCTGCTCGATGACGCGGTCGAGGTCGGCGTCGGAAGCGAAGGTCTTCGAGACGAAATTCATCGCGGGCGCTTCGCGGGTGAAGCGCACCACGTCTGCGGTGATCTCTTTGCGGGCTTCGGGGTATTCGATCTCTTCGCGCATTTCCTTGTCAAATAATTGTAGTAGTTGATTGTTGTTCATGATTATTCCTGTTTGAATTCACAAACCCGCCGCCGAGGATGGCGGCGGGAGCAAGATATGAGTTTAGTGATTCTTTGTCCACGCGATCATCGGGTCGATCCGCTTCGCGAGGCGATAGGCGGCATCTTTGAATCCAAAGCGCGGCCAGAAGCGGGAGGCTGGCAGGTTGGGGCTGATCCAGTTGGTGTAGCAGATCTCGAAGTTTTCATTTTGAGCCTGCTTCAATCCGCGTAGAGTGAGCGCAGTGCTGACGCCGCGTCCACGGGCTTGCGGCAGGGTGGCGGCTACGCTCAGGTAGCTTGTGCGCGGAGAGACCAGCATCGCAGTGTCACTCTCTTCTTCGGGGCAGAAGCTAACGGTGCCGAGAGCTGTCCCTTTTTCAAGCGCCAGCCACACGGTCCACTCTGGATCGTCTGCCAATTCAGCCCAGCCTTCGCGCAGTTCCTCCCAATCTTCTGGAATGGTCGGGTGCCAGTTGGGCGCATTCGCCAGCGCTTCCATGATGACGTGGGATAGGTTGCCGAGGTGGGGATTGTCACCCGCGCCAGCGAGTCGAATGTCAATGCCTGCGGGGTTGGCAGGCTCGGAAATTTCCGCGCTGCGTAAATCCAGCAGCGCATCCACGCGTTCCTTGCCAAAACCAAGCGCGAACAGGGCATCGATGACATCTGCATCCGCGGCTGAAATATACAGGCCGTGGCTGAAGATGCCCATCCTGACCCAGTCCTCGCCAAGCAGGGAATATAGGTCCTGGAGCGTTTTTAGGCTTTCGCCTTCCGCCAGCGCATACCCGGGCAAATAGACATATCCACAGCGGCCCCAAGGTTGGACTGAAAAATCACCCAGCAAATAGGCGGTCATCTTTCCATCACGAAAAGCGGCATATCCATTTTGAATTTCTTCTGCCACAGGGATTCGACAGCTTTGATCGCAACAGCCGCATCTTCAAAACGCTCAGGCAGCAAAGGCAGGTTCGCGCGGTTTCGTTTATGCCGCGCAGACAACAATTCTCCTGCCTGGGGAATCATTTCTGCCGTAAATGGTTTGATCTCAGTTTTCATCATACTTCTCCACTAAAAATTAACAATAAATAGAACATCAGGCCAAATTCTTTCACAGCCTTCATCTTTTCAATCGTTCGCTGCGGTGTTACATGACAATTCTCCAGCGTTTATTTTTTTATTCTTCAGCGGGCGGCATCAGTTTTTTTACAACAAGAACCGCGCCTGTAAAAGCAATTCCTAAAATCCCCGTGATGGCTGGCAAAATCCACATCAGGGCGTTGCTGCCAGCGGATTGGATCCGCGCATCGAGGGGATGCTCGGGGTCGTAAAGGACTGTGATCTCATCGCCTTTTTCGTAGTACGGCGAATCACTGCCTTCGCTGATTTGAACCGTGCGCTTTTTTCCGTCACTGGCGGTGAACTCGATCACAGGATAATAAAAATCCCGTGTGATGCGGTCCTGCTCGTTGATGTATTCCTTGCGCACGACCACGTCCGCAATGCGGCCGGGTGCGCTTTCTTCTTTGCTGATCTTTTGAATGGCGAAATAGGATGAAATCCCTGCGATCAGCAGCATCAACACAGCCACGCCGGAGAAGATTCCCAGCAGGATTTTTTCCATACCCGCCGAGGACTTTTGCAATTCCTCGAATTCCTTTTCATCAAACTGCATGTCTTCAAAGGAGTCATCGAAAGCATCATCAAATGACGCGTCCAGCATTGCCGAGAGCTTTTCCCGATCCTTCTCGTTTGGAACATCGTCCAATGCGTTGTAGGTTACGCCGTCCACTTCAAAGGATATGGGTTCATCATTTTCCCAGTCGATCGAATACTTTTTCCTTGCCATTTCTTTAAATCCCGATTTCTAAAATTTGTTTATCCAGCGGGTCAGGCTTTTCAACCTGACCCGCTGGATTGAATTCATTTAATCAGCGGCGACTGCTTCTTCGCCAGCCGTTTCGCGCCTGACCATGATCGAATCTGCGGTCACGTTGGCGCGCTCATTGCCTTCGATCTCTTCGGTGACGCCATAGGCCACTTCCAATTCGTGGCGGAACTGCTGGGTGTACAGGCGGTAGTAATGTCCGCGCTGGCGGAGCAATTCGGCGTGGGTGCCATGCTCGGCGATGGTTCCGTTTTCAATGACAATGATCCGATCTGCGCGGCGAATCGTCGAAAGGCGGTGCGCGATGACGAATGACGTGCGTCCCTTCATCAACGCTTCCATGCCGCGCTGGATCAAGGCTTCGGTCAACGTATCCACTGAGGAAGTTGCCTCGTCCATGATGAACAGCTCGGGTTTGGCAAGCACCGCGCGTGCCAATGAGATCAATTGCTTTTGCCCAACCGAGAGCAGATTTCCGCTTTCGCCCACGTTCTGTTCGTAACTCTTTTCAAGGGTCACAATGAAATCATGCGCGCCAGCGATCTTCGCAGCTTCTTCCACTTCCGCATCGTTTGCCGACAAGTTTCCATAGCGGATATTTTCGCGCACTGTCCCGGAGAACAGGTGCGGAGTCTGCAGCACGATGCCGATCTTGTTGTGGATCGACTCAAGCGTATAGTCCATGTAATCGTGCCCGTTGATCCGTATCACGCCGTTGTTTGGTTCGTAAAAGCGGCAGAGTAGATTCACGATCGTGGATTTGCCGCCGCCTGTCGGTCCGACCAGCGCGATCGTCTCACCTGGCTTCACCTTCAGCGTGAAATCCTTCAATACGGATTTTCTGTCTTCGTAGAAGAAATCCACGTGATCGAATTCGATCTCACCGAGCAGAGTCTTCGCTTCGATGGCATCGCTTCTATTGTGGACATCGGGCGGGGTATCCACCAATTTGAAAATTCTCTCCGCTGAGGCAATGCTGTGCTGCATTTCGGCATACACGCGCGCCAGGTCCTGAACAGGCCACATCATGAAAGTAAGATACGAGACGAAAGCCTGAATACCGCCGATGGTAATGAGCCCGATCTGAATTTGCACACCGCCATACCAGACGATGGCGCCCAGTGCGATGGCGGCGATGATCTGCACAGTGGGGAGGAAGAGCGCCGAGAGCCAGGCCGCACGATAGGATGCGCGGTACATTCGCGTGGTCAGCTGCTGGAATTCGACAAGATTTTCATCCTCGCGTCCCAACGCCTTGACCACGCGCACACCCTGAATATTCTCGTTGTACGCGCCTGTGATCTTGCTGTTGGCGCGGCGGCTCTGGCGGAACTCCACCAGAATATATTTTTGGAATTTCGTCGCCACGAACATCATCAGCGGAATAATGACCGATACGATGATCGCCAGCCGCCAGTTGATGATGGCCATGAAGATCAGCGACGTGGTGATGTTCATGATCGCCCACACGCTGTCCACGATGCCCCAGGTCACCAGGTCAGAGACGCGGCCTGTGTCTGATGTCACGCGCGCAATGAGACGTCCCACCGCATTTTGGGCATAGTATGAAAGCGACAGATCCTGCAAGTGGTTGAACAGCATCTTGCGCAAGTCATACTGCACACGCTCGCCCAACACGCCCGCGAGGTAGATGAAAATGAAAATGAACGCGGCCTGGAACAGCAGGAACGAGCCGTACATCCACGCGATCTCAATAACCCTGTCGAAATCATTGAGCTTGATGCCCTGATCCACGATCTGTTTGTTGAGGTACGTGAAGTACGCATCCATGCTGGAGACCAAGGCGATGGTGACCAAAAATCCCAGCACCCACTTCCAGTGCGGTTTGAGCAAACCAAAGATGCGCCAAAATACAGGGGCGGTCAGGTTCGATGTGTATTCTTCTTCTTCGAGTTCGAGTATTTCGTCGGTCATGATAATTCTCCATGATTCGAATGTGTTTTAGTTAACTCTGGCAATTTCCTGCTCCAGTTCTTCATCGATTCGCGTTTGGATGTCGTAGATCTTCCGATACATGCCGCCGAACTGCTTGAGCAATTCTTCATGGTCACCTTTTTGGATCACCTGGCCTTTATCGAGCACCAGGATCAGGTCGGCTTTCATTACGGATTGAATGCGATGTGCGATGATGAAGGTCGTGCGATTTTCCATCAGGCTGTTCAGGGCATCGCGAATGGAGGCTTCCGTCTCTGTATCCACTGAGGAAGTCGAGTCATCCAGGATCAGGATACGCGGATTCTTCAAAATGGTCCGCGCAATGGTCACGCGCTGTTTCTGCCCGCCGGAGAGGGTCACGCCTTTTTCACCGACGATGGTGTTGTAGCCATCGGGGAAGGTCAGGATCACATCATGCACGGCGGCGGCTTTCGCGGCGGCTTCGATCTCTTCCTGTGGTCACACTGCGGCCCACACCATACAAAATATTCTCGCGGATCGAGCGGCTGAACAGGAACGGTTCCTGCTGGACGATGCCAATTTGCTCACGCAAATACTTGCGCGGATAATCCTTCAATTCGACTCCATCAAGCAAGATCTGTCCGCTGGTGTAATCGTGGAAGCGCGGCAGGAGGTTCACCATGGAGGTCTTGCCCGATCCCGTCGACCCAAGCAGGGCGATGGATTGTCCGGGTTTGACGTGGAACGAAATGTCTTTGATGACATCATGTGTGCCATCGGAATAAATGAACCCGACATTCTTGAACTCGATCTCGCCTCGCGCTGGACCTGTCGGCTGGATGCTGCCATCTGTGAGAGGTTCCCGCGCCTGTTTGGTGATGTCCATCAGGCGTGCGTAGGAGACCATGCCTGTTGAGGTCTGCACGATCGTCCGCCCGAGGTTGCGGATGGGGAAGATCAGCCAGACGACCAGGCCTACATAGGCTACATAATCACCGACGGTGATTTCGCCATTGATCGCCATGAATGCCGCGTAAACAAATCCGAACAGCATCTGTGCACCAAGCACAATGTCTGAAAGGGGCCAGAAGAGCGAGTGCATCAGCAGCAGCAATTTGCCCTTCAAGTATTTGCCCCAATTATCCTTCTCGAATTTTGTCTTTTCATAATCCTGACGGGCAAAGGCTTTCACAACGCGCACACCGGTCAGGTTTTCCTGCAGAGTGGTGGAGAGGAGGGCTTCCTGTGCCTGATATTCTTCGTAGGCTTTGGTCACCTTTTTGAAGAACCAGAGCGAAACCCACAAGATCGGCGGAATGACCACCACAGACAACAGTCCGAGCTTCACGTTGATGTACAGGATCGCCACCCAGTTGATCACGAACAACAGGATGATCCTTCCCACGCCGATGGCCTGTTCCGAAAAGAAGCGGCGCAGCGCATCCACATCGGAGGTGACACGTTCGATCAGGTCGCCTGTCGGAGTGGCGCTGTGATAGGAAAAGCTCAAGCGCTGGATATGATCGAAGAGGAAGTCTCTCAAACGGCGGGTAATGCCCTCGGCGGTGTATGCAGCAAAACGTCCAGAGAGAAACGCGCCGCCGCCTTCGACCAGGGCCAGGAGGATGAATCCCAATCCGATCCAGAGAAAGGTTTGAGTCATCGATGTCCCAAGCATTGCGCCTTTGCCAAGTACATCATCGGCGAAAAAGCGCAGCAGGAGATAGACCGAGGTCTTCGCCAGTGCTGAGATGGCAAGTGAGGCTGTCGCCGCGATATAGGAAACGCGGAAGTCCGTCATCATGCGCCACAAACCGACGAGGCGGTTCGGATGCAGTGCGTCACGGAAATCAAAATATGGGGAGGGTAGTGGTGGTCATTTGTATATTCTCCGATAAAAAGGGAAACAAAAAGGCTGTGGTGAGTGCACCACAGCCCGTAACGAACAAGGGACAGAAAGAGACCTAGCGGCGGTCTACAGGCGCACTCCGAGAAGGCAAATTGCCAACTGCAGCGGGGGTGATAAAAACGATGGTCAACATCAAGAGTGCGCTCCTTTCTTTGGAATATGCAGATGAGTTTTTTCTCATACTACAGCCGATAGTTTACACCTTTGAAACGGGATGTGTCAAGATATTATTTGGTTTTCTTTTTCTCGAATTTGCCCAGCAATGTTGAAGCAGACCGCGCGGAGAAGACCACCAGCACGATCATGGCGGGGTAAATGGCGAGAAAAGCGATTCCCAATGTGGTGGTCACTTTTTCGCGCGTATCGGTAAGAAGCTGGGCGCTGAAATCGGTGCAGAGCGCGCCGACAGATTCTCCCGTGACGGTGTGAATAGGCGCACAGGCAGAGACCCATGAACCATGTTCATCCTGAGTGATCTGCAGATCGGCCACTGACTTTTTCATACCCTCTCTCAAGGCGAGGCCCACATTGTCGGTGGAAAGCGCTGTTTTGAATTCAACATTCTTTTCGGTGGAGGCGATCAGGAATATTTCATTCGCACTCCCGCCCCTGGCAATGGTGTACAAGACAACATCAGCGGCGATATTTTGATTCGTCGCAATGACGTCATTCATAAAGAAATCGAGGGTGGAGTAATAATAGTCATCATACACATCCCTGCTTGCAGGAGGAAAATATTTAATAAAGGCATCGTACTCATCGCCGTCGATAAAACAAACGCTGGTTTCAACCAGGGCAAGCATTTGATCCTTGATGGCGGTCAACGCGAGGTTGGTCGTAACCTGATTGAGCCAGAAAAATAAGGCAACGAATGCAACAGTAAACACACCCAGCATGAGATAGGTTAGGCGGCGCAGGCGCGACCCCATGCTCTTTTCAAGCTGAAGCTGCTGTTCCTTTACGCGTTCCTCTTCCAGCTTTTTATTTTCCATCGTGCGGCTGGTTCGAACGAATTCATTTTGAAGCTCGGTGGCTTTGGGGTCTTTCTCTCCATTGACCATCAACTGCGCCTCGGCATCCTGCAAATCCTTGCCGCGTAGCAGGAAGCTGTATTCTTGCTGGCTGCGCTCCCATTCCAGTGCCTTCATTTGCAGGCGCCTGTGGACCTGTACCCAGTCATAATCGGTGTGGATGGCAGTTTGTATTTGCTCAAACGATACTTCGAATATATCCTGCGGACGTGAAAAGAATATCCAGTTGTAGTGGGTGATCGCGGGCGGAGCCAGTTTTGCATCAACATCACGTACGACGGCTGGAATAATGCGTTTGCCGTTGAGTGCCGCATGGGCGATTTCATCTTTACATATCTGCGAAGCGACCGAATCCGGGCTGATCAGGAACAGGAAAATATCCGCCTCCTCGATTCCCTTTTGGATCTCCTTGATCCAATCCACACTTGGGGGAATATCCTGCCAATCCACCCATACGTTCAGGCCTTGCGCGGTAAAACGATCAGTGAGTCGACGGGCGATTTCTGTATCTTTTCGAGAGTAGGAGATAAAGAGTTGGTTCATATTAAATTCCTTCCATTTGGCTTGCGAGATTATGGATCCACTTGCGTGAGCGCCAGCGGAAGATGCCCAAAATCCATTTGGTTACTTCCTCGCTCATCACGCAAAGGTAAACGAAATACACCGGTAAATGAAAATAAAAAGCGCCCAACGCCGCAAGTGGAACGCCCACCAGCCAGATGATGATCCCATCCAGGAAGAGGGAGAAACGTGTGTCGCCGCCTGCCCGCAGGATGCCCACCACAATGGTCATATTGTTAACGCGTACCCAAAGAAAAATGGACACAATGTTGACCATCGACTTGGCGTTCTGCAGCACTTCTGGCGAAACGTTGAACAGGGAGAGTGCCGGAACTTTGAAAACCTGCAAAAGAACGCCGAGCAATAATCCGCCGGCAATGCCGAGACCGATCGAGCGGCCGCCGTATAAATACGCTTCGTCCTCCTTGCCTGCGCCAATACGATTGCCCACCAAAACTGAAGTGGCATTGGCCAGTCCAACGAAAATCACGAACGCCATTTGCTCGATGGGCGAAACGATGTTCACTGTTGCAATGGCTTCCGTGCCCATGCGCCCGTAAATGACATTATAAGTGGTGATCCCAAGCGACCAGAACAATTCATTCAGCATCACTGGCAGCATCGGTTTGATCACGCGGGCAGTAAATGCCAGGTCGAAATCGGTCAACTCCTTGAAGGTAGCCGCGACAGGGAACTTGTAGGCGTAGATCACGTACAACAACACGCCGCACTCCAGCGCACGGGAGATCACCGCCGCGATCGCCGCTCCCTGAACGCCCAATTCAGGCAACCCAAAATAACCGAAGATCAACGAATATGAAAGGAAGGTGTTCAGCGACAATGTTCCAACGCTGACATAAGTAGGCAGCTTCACACTCCCCGTGGAACGCATCACAAAAATATAACTTGCAGAAACAGCCATGAAAAGAAACGTCCACGAAAATGTGCGGACGTAATCTGCGCCGATTGCAATAACAGATGGGTCTTTCGAATAAATGCTCAAAAACCATTCAGGGACAAATTGCGAGATCGCAAAGAACACCCCGCTTGCCGAGATCGCAAACATCAAACACAGGCCAAGCACGCGCCGCAGGTTTGGAATGTCCTGTCGCCCCCAAAATTGCGCGGTGAACATCGCCGCGCCGCTGATGATCCCGAAGTGGACCAAATTCAAAAGAAAGGCCACCTGACCCGCAAGTCCAACCGCCGCCACTGCCACATCGCCCTTTTGCCCAACGAACACCACGCCCAGCATATTCAGCAAAGCAAACACGAATTGCTGAAAAATGATCGGCAGTGCGATCCTGCGCACATTATCAAAATATTCACGGTCACTATATAAAGTTATGATTTTATTGAACACTTTACCTCAGGGTTCGTCATTATAGCAGTAAGAGACCTGCCAAATTTGCCATCTATAGCCAAAAGGAGAACGAATGAAACGACTGTTGATTTTATTGATATTTATGATCGCCGCCTGTGCACCTCTCTCTGTGGATGTAAACCCGACTCTTGCCCCGCCGTTGCCTGATTCAACCCCAACCAGCATTCCCGCCGTTCAAGTGGACCCTGCTACAAGCGCCCCAGCAGCTGAGGTTACAGACGAATCCAATATAGACATCCTCGCCAATCTCCCCGACCCCGATTGCTCCGCACTCACTCCTGCCGACCAGGAAGGACCCTATTACACCCCAGACACCCCTGAGCGGACATCCCTCATTGATGAAGGTATGCAAGGGAAAAAGCTGATTCTGGCCGGGTATGTACTCACCGCCGATTGTCTCCCTATCCCCACCGCCTGGCTGGATTTCTGGCAGGCAGATGTGAACGGTGAATATGATAATGAAGGCTACACCCTGCGCGGACATCAATTTACCGACAACAAAGGCAGGTACTATCTTGAAACCATCCTGCCCGGCGAATATCCCCAGCGGCCAATCGAGCATATTCATGTGAAGTTGCAGATCCCTGGTGGGGAAGTGTTTACCACCCAGCTATATTTCCCCATTCAACCCGTCAACGGCCTCACCGTGCAACTGGAAGACAAAGGCGATCATTTTGTGGCATACTTCAATTTCATTATGAAATAACACCTACAACAGCTTGCGGACTTCAGTCCACGCGTCCCTCAAAATAAAAGAGCGACTTTTATCGTCGCTCTTTTATGTTCTTACGGAATATACACTTCACAAGTCCCCGCGCTGATATCGCAGCGGGCCACTTCCTCACCGACCCAAACCACGCGGAACTGGGTCGAATCTTCCTTTAGATTCCAGAAGAACAATTCGGCATCCTCATCCTTGCGCGGCTGGATGATGCTCACATATCCGCCGTGGCAATCGGGTGGGTCAATGTATGGCGGGTCTTCGTCCTTGTAGATTTTTATGCTCACGCAATACTTGGAAGGAATGTAATTGAATTTCAAATTCTCCCAAAGGTGACCAGGGAAACGGTCTGTCGGTTTTCCACTTGGGTCGAGTCGTTCGAACGAAAAACCAGATAAACTGCGCGGCTCACCCGAACGATTGAGCATGTGAAAACTGGTCTCGTTCCAAAACAGGGTCAGGTTGTTGCCGTCACGATATTTAATGGTTGGGATAACCACTGGCACAACTGGCGAAGGAATTGGGGATGCTTCGACGGTCGGTTGAAGTGCAGTGGCCGGGGCTGAGATCAAGGTCTCAGTGGGCTGGGCAGGTTCAACGGTCGATTCGAGAGGCGCAGAGGTAGATGCCGGGGTGGGGGAGTCTGCGGCTGACGTCGGTCTATTTTTCAGCAGGTACCAGCCTCCGATCCCAAATAAAAGAAGGAGCGCAAGCAGGGCAAGTCCCCAGCGCTTTCCTTTTTTATTTTGATTTGCGCCGCGCACGGTTGCTGGCAGATCCACGGGCTGATGGATCGTACTGCCCTTCACTTTGGTATTGTTGCGCTTGGTGATGTGATCGATGGGAATACCGCTGCGGCGAATGGTTGGCACGCCAACTGGCAGCGGAGGCAGCGATATCTTTGGCGAGGATGCCACGGCCTTTATGGCTTCGTTGAGCGCGCCCATTAATTGCGCGCCCGTTTGGTAACGGTTTTTAGGGCTTTTATCCAGAGCCTTCAAAACCACAGCTTCCACTGCGGGGCTGATCTCTGGGTTGAGGCTGCGCAGCGATGGAGGTGGCTGTGAAATATGTTGCAGGGCAATGCTTGCCGGGGAAGGATCGTTGAAGGGCACGGAGCCGGTAAGGATTTCATACAAAATAACGCCGAGCGAATATAAGTCGGATTGAGGAACCGCATCTGCCGACCGACGGGCCTGCTCGGGCGAAATATAATGCGGCGTGCCGAAGATATTTCCCATCGAGCCGTCGCTGACTTCCATGGCCATGCCGAAATCACCGACCAAAACACGGCCATCGTTGGCGATCAACACATTCGACGGTTTCACATCGCGATGGATCACACCCTGGCTGTGGGCATAATCGAGGGCGCCTGCCACCGCATTGCCAATGCGCAAAACATCGGCGATGGGCATCAGTTCGCCTTCATCGGCATACATCGACATGACCGTTGAAAGGTCGTTCCCGTCCACATACTCCATCACATAATAGGAGTGTCCCTTTTCCTCATCGGCGTAAAAGATCTGGATCAGATTCTCATGGCGCCATTTCGCCATCATGCGTGCTTCCTTGATGAAGCGGCTGGTGTAGGCAGGGTCGTTCTTATAGCGTTTGTCGATCACTTTGATGGCAACAGGCCGCTGGAGTTTAACATCCTGCCCGAGGTACACGGTGGCCATGCCGCCCTGCCCGATCAAGCGTTCCACGCGGAAGTTCGCAAGCTGCCGTCCGATCATTTGGTCTGTCATTGACTGTTTGGAGTTCGCTTTCTTATTTTGGATGTAGGCAGTGTTTCTCTGCTGGCTTGCGTGATCTTGGAAAGGTCGCTGATAAAGAGGTTGAATCCATCGGCGTAGGCGTCAAGATAATCCTGAGTCAGTAAATTCGCAAGGTCTTTTCGGCCGATTGACAGCAGCGTCGCAACCTGCGGACGGAAATCGCGCAAATGAATGCGCATCACGGATCGTGCATCGGTGATGACACCCCAGGCGAGTTGTTTCTGCGTATTGTCATCTTTTGCAGTACTAAAGCGTGTGAGTGTGCTCATTGGCACAACCGCGCCGACATTCGAGAACACTTCGCGGCCTTTCAGGATGTTGTTCAATAATTCAAAACGCTCGGGGATTTTATCCAAAATATGCTGAAGCGGAAGGGGGAGATGTGCCAGCAATTTGATCGCACCCACACTTGCGCTCTCCCCTTGAATGGCGATTTCCTTTGCGCGATTCAAATACAATCCAAACCCCGCAAGCGATGCGAGATACATCCTTTGCAGTTGGTCGAAGCTCGAATAAATAGCCGCGCGGTCTTCTTTGGAATCTTCGTAGGCGGCGAGCAGCTTCATGGTTTGCTTGTGCAGGCTGAGCAGATTCAATTCGTGGAGCGGCACTTCCATATTGAGCGGATAGATCCGCTCGCGCGGAACCTTGAGACTGGCATCCATCGGGATCAGGATCGCAGGATTGGTGCGGCTCGCTTCTTCCACAACCTGACGAATGGATGCGGCGACATCGGGTTTGGTGGCGCTGAGTTTGGCGATCTCGTCCAGCAGTCCTTGCGAGGGTTTATACGTGGCCGCATGAATGGCGCGATACAAAACCAGCAGGTCGTTGATGGTCAACTGGATCTGATCATTCCGCTGCTTGAATTGCTTTCGCAGGGCAACACATTCCTTGAGCCTGACCTTGTCCGTTTCCGCACCAGACTCGGGGGAAACGTGCGGCGCCTGTTGAACCAGGTCAACATCGGCGGGTTGAAGTTGAAGCGTGAGCGATGTGTACACGCGTGACTCAGCAGGAGTGGGGGAGGGGAGCAGACTGAGATAGCGCGCCCATGAAAGCGCCTCGTTCGTCATGATCTCGGAAAGTGCCGTACCCCATGCGCCGTCAAAGAAAATATGCGACTGGTCAAAGACAAAAGTGTCGCCTGTGTCGAAAATCGTCAGCGCATGCGAGCCGATTCCGCGCTCGGTCTGGCGCAATTCTGAAAGCGGAAGCGAGTGCGTCCGCACATCTGTGGAGATCAGGATGGGTGCATATTTTAAGTTATCGAGATCGCTCACCAGCATGGGATTCAAATGGCTGCGCAGGCTGGGCAGCGCTGACCGTTTCACACGCGCAAGCGAAGAAATTTGCGACGGAGATGCAAAGGGGGATTTCAGTAATGCCGCAACCTGCGCACGGGCGGTCATCACATTCAAGGGTTTGTTCGAGCCTGGCTCACACACAGGGAAAAGGTAATAGCTGTCACGATGAATAACGCCGATCTGGGCATCGGACAATTCAAAAGGGACTCTCGTTTCGCCATAAGCGCCTGGTTCCAAATAAGCAAGGATCGACATCTGGCGTTGGTACGCGGGCAGGCTGTTTTGTGTAAGCAGTTTGAGTTTCGCCTCCCATTTTTCGAATGACTGTTTCGGCAGGGAGGTCAGGTTCGCTTTCAGGAATTGATCGAATTTGAAGCGGCGGTAGGCGGGGTAATCGAGATCGGGAGCTTCCTCCTCGCGGCGATAGGGCAGTTTGATCTGCCATTCACGGTGCAGACGTTTGGCGCGCGCACTGCTTGAGTCTTCCAATGTAGAGATCGAGACGCGTTCCCGCCATTCATTTTCAAGCAGGCCGTTGTATTGATGCAGGCAGGTGACCGCCGCCATCAGCCAGGCGGTCAGGCGGTCAACGGCATTCAAGTGGATTTTGTGTTCGCGGAGCAGGGTATCGAAACCGTGAGTTTCGTTCGTGTGGCGGGCGGTGTCTTCGCGCAACGCGTAGCTCGCATAAAATTGCCACACGCCTTCGGGAAAGGCTGCATCGGGATCCTTCCCAGCCAACTTAAGCAGATTTTGATATCCCCAAATGATCGCGGCAGGGCCCGCAAAGATCGCGCCATACATCGCCGAATCCAGGATCTGCTCCACGCCGCTGAACAGGGCGTTGATATCCTGATGCATTTTTTGAATGGGGATGCGTCGGCCGGGCAGGCGGGCCAATCCGCTGAGGATCATGCCTGGCACATTGCCGGCAGGGACAACTTTCGAAACCAGATCGACAACTGCCTCCACTTCAGGCAAAGAGAGCCGCGACAATTGCTGGACGGAGATCGTCTTTGCGACCGTACGCAGGTTCGTTGCGGTTAACTGGGACGCACGCTGTAAGTTCGATTTCTTTCCGCTCATGATTGGTGCGTAATTATAATTGCACTTCCCGATAACTCGTATTTTTGCTTTCAAAAGTGTAAAATCAAATTATGACCATCTCCGCATTTCAGATCACGAAAAAAGGGATGCGTCCCATCCAAACCCACGCGCGGACTCTGGATGAGATCACCCGCGAATTACCGCAAGGTTTCTACACCACCTTCTCCACCCTCAACGCAGGGACAAGAGTTCTGGGTATGCACAAGCATCTGCAAAGACTGTATATCCCCGCAAAGGAACTCAGCTTTCATCCCGCAGTGGACGAGATGACTTTACGTCACAGGGTTGCCGAGCTAGCCAAAACATTCCTGCCAAAGGAGGCGCGTATACGCTTGATCCTGGCGAAGAACGATGCATCCATGTATATCGTTATTCAGCAGTTTGATGCGCTTCCAAGGAAGGTTTTTGAAGAGGGTGTGCAGGTGGTCACGGCTGCGTTGGCACGCATTGCCCCACGGGTGAAGGACACGGGCTTTATTTCATCGAGCAATCACCAGCGCAGGCTGGTGGGCGGAGATGTATTTGAGGTCTTGCTAACCAAAGAGGGGAAGATATTGGAGGGAATGACGTCAAATTTTTACGCCGTCAAAAAGGATACGCTGATCACCGCCCAGCGCGGAATCCTGCTCGGGGTCACACGCCGCGCCGTGCTGCGACTCGCAAGAGGGGAGGGGATGTCCATCGAATATCGCTCCCCGCACGTGGACGAAAAATTCAGCGAGGCCTTTCTTACATCCAGTTCACGCGGTGTGGTGCCGATCGTTTCCATTGACGGAGAGCCAGTAGGGCAGGGGAGAGTGGGGGAATGGACGAAAATGCTTTCGAAGGCGTATCAGGCTTACGTTAAGGAAAGAAGCGAAAAGATAGTTAGTTAGTTTTATAGCTTCTTGTTGAAAATTTCGTCACAGGCTTGATCTACATGTTGAAGTTGAACTTCATTTTTAGTCTCTCTCAAAGACATCATGATATGCTTTGTCAAGTTCTTCATCGGTTAAGTGAGTGTACCTTTCAGTCATCGCAATATTTTCGTGTCTTGCCAGTTTCTTGGCGATTGCCAGATTGCCAGTGCCTCGCAGGGTGGCAGTTACAAAATAATGACGAAAGGAATGGGGTGTAATTTTTCCAACTAATTCCTTTCCTAGAAATTGCTCCACACGCTCTTTGACGATATTGCGCCCGGTTGTGGTCGTAATAGACACAACTCGTTTGCCAGCGCCTTTATCATGCCTTGCAAAAATGGGGAGGGAACTTAATGGTCTACCGGAATTTCCATCCAGCTCAGCGCGTTGTGAAAGATAATCTTTCATGGCTCGCATTGATCTTGCAGTAAATCGCACAACGGCTTCTTTATCGCCTTTACCAATGATGATGGCACGGCCTTCATTCCAATCTATATCGCCTCGACGGAGATTACAAGCTTCGTGAACGCGAAAACCAGTATCTGCCAGAGTAATCATAAATGCTCGGTCGCGATATGCGCGTAGTTTAGCGTTGACGGCTTCATTTTCATCATCTGCGCTTGAAATCATTAAGTTCTGAACATCCTGAATCTTTTCCAGCAATAGTTCAAAATAACGATCTTCAGATTGTGGCAAGCGTCTTCCTGGACGCCGTGAGCGTTGTCGTATAAGCACGGTCAGGCGTGACTGGCTGAGCTGTATAAGCTTCTCTGAATCAACGTACAAGTAAAACCC
This sequence comes from Candidatus Villigracilis affinis, assembly GCF_016705895.1. Taxonomy (NCBI): domain Bacteria; kingdom Bacillati; phylum Chloroflexota; class Anaerolineae; order Anaerolineales; family Candidatus Villigracilaceae; genus Candidatus Villigracilis; species Candidatus Villigracilis affinis. The sequence continues at coordinate 48,676 of NZ_JADJKT010000043.1, forward strand.
TTTGACCGCTTGTAGATATAATTGCTCTGTTTTTGGGGCATAACCGTGCAAGTATTCCAGAAACTTTGCAAAGAGGTTTTCTGACAAAACTTTGATGGGGGTGGTGTCTGGCGCGATCAAATTTTCCTGTAGAAATTCAGCGAAAATTTTCAACGCCTTCTTATACGCAAGCTTTGTAGATTTGCTGCGGGCACCTTCAACCATGTGTAAATATGCGCTAATCACGTGGGAAATGCTTGGGAATTCTGCCTCAGATGTGTCAGTCATGCCTATATTATATGAATTTATTGCCTCCTGTCAATGCTTTCGGTAATAATACTTATCGAAACCATAAGAGGAAAAAACAAGAATAGCGGACAAATTACCTCCGCCCCGCTCCCCTACCACTCGTTTCGCGGACACATCCAAACAAAGCGGACAAAATCCCAACAGCAGGAGACTCCGCACGTAAATTCAGCCTTCACGCGAAGCAATCAGCATTTCCCCCGTACCTCCCCTGCCCTACCTACTTTCTGGGCTGGAAACCCAGTCCGAAGGACTTTTTTGAACTGAGGCAGGGCTTTAGCCCGCACCGACCTGCACTAACCATTATTCACATTACTTTACACTAGCCAGTGCAATCACCAGCACGATTCCCAGCGCAATGACTCCTCCCGCAAACAATGTGACCGAATCCCTCAGCCACCTTGACTTGTGACTCAGCATGGCTTTGAACACCTCGCTTTGCGTCTCAGGCTTGCCCGCATCGGACTGCCACCTGCGCGGCGTGACCACGACCAGCGCGCACAGCAGTGACAACAGCCACAGCACCACCGCCAGAATGCCGCACCATTTGACAGCGGACAATGAAAGATACGCGGGCAATGTCTCGGCAGAGACAGTCAACACACCAAACAGCGCGCCTAGCAAGCCCGTGACCAGACCGATCAACAGCCGCGCGGCTTCTTCCAGATTTTCGGGGACTCAAGCGCCTGCGTTTCAACTTGTTGTTGGCAATCCTCCTCGATTTCGATAATGACAAACGTGCCATCAACGGGACAAACTGCACGATACTCTACGACTTTTCTTTTCGTTTTTTCTTTTTCATCGCCGCGATAAATGGTTTTTATCTCCTCCAGTTCAGGCAGAGATTTTTCCCATTTATGTTTGCAGCGCGGACAAGTGATCTTGATCTTCTCGCTCATTTATCTCCGGGGGGGGGGGGGGGGGGGGGGGGGGGGGGGGGGGGGGGGGGGGGGGGGGGGGGCCGGGGGGGGGGGGGGGGGGGGGGGTTGGGGGGGGGGGGGGGGGGGGGGGGGGGGGGGGGGGGGGGGGGGGGGGGGGGGGGGGGGGGGGGGGGGGGGGGGGGGGGGGGGGGGGGGGGGGGGGGGGGGGGGGGGGGGGAAAAACGGAAATGGGAAAATGCTCAAGGATGCCAATTTTTCGCAAGTCTTGGAGAGTGCACTGCGCCAAGGCATGGTGAAGGTGCGTGATGCCCGCCAGCCCGGCGCTGGCAAGTTCATCCTGCCAGTTACCCAGAGCCTGCATCGGCACGCGTCTCGTACTCCCCGCCAGGTCGCGGGTGCGGAAATTGAGGGGGTCTTCTTGCCTTACCTGTTGAAAAATAATTCCCGCCTGCCCAGCCTGCAGGGCGTGATTGCCATCGGGAAAGAGGCGTTCATTTCTCAAGCCTGCGGGTTGTTCGCGGCTGGTCAACAGCATGTCCGCGTCGCCGTTGGCAAGGTCGGCGATCAGCCTGTGGATGCTTTCGGCTTCGGGCTGTTTTTCCTGTATGCCCTGAATAATGCTCTCGTAATTATCGAACAGCCACAAGCCGCTCCACTCGCGCGCCGCTTTCAAAATGGCTTCGCGCTGCTGGCTCTCGCTCAGGCTCGCGCCCTTCTGCGCCCCCTCCTCGCCAAAAAGTACACGCATCAGCGCGTACCTGAAATTCGCCGCGTTGACCTCGTTGGCAAACGAATAGCCGCTCACGCCCCGCGTCCACATCCACGCGAAACGCTCGGCAAACGCAGCCGCCAGCGCGGTCTTGCCCATGCCGCCCGTCCCCGCCACCGTGATCACCTTACCGCCGTCGGTAAAATGTTTTGCAATTTGATGCAGTTCCAGATTGCGTCCCAACACGGGCGCGGCGGCTGGATTTCTCCCCCAAGGGCAGATTCGCCAGGCTTGCCGAGTCCACCCACCGAGGGCGTCCCCTGCTGGATGGGAAACGCTTCGCTCCACCCGTTCGCTGATACATACCCGACGGGCAGTCCCACGCTTTGAGGGTGGCGCGCCAAACTCATCCGCGCCTGACGCAGCGCCTCGCCAACAGCCAGTTGCCTGGGCCTGTGGGGTCATGCGACTCAACAACACCATCCGCAGACCGGGCGACATGTTCACAAGTCCCCTAGGGGTCAATGCTTCCATCTTTTTTTCAGCGCCAGCACCGCCACTTGCCCGTGGCGTATCACCACTTCCCATGACAGGTCAGGTGCAGCACAGGGTCCCTGCCGCAAAGCGGTTTCGCGTCGGCGGTTCCGCCGTGAGTTCTTTCCGCTGTTCTGCAAGTCTCACGGATGGACGCTCTCGTTATCCAGATCGAGCGATACCCCTCACGGGTTGCCCCTATCCGGGTCAGCCGCCAGCTGAAATCAAGCGCCTGCGGCGGGCTTGGGCGTCCGCGCATCCCCGCCTTCGCACAACTGACGGTCAGGCGCGTGGCTCCCATGCAAAGGCATCGGCTTTTCGTCCATCCAACTTATTATCTGGGTCATCAGCGAGCCGCTTCAACATCTCATCGCCCCCCAGCGCGGCAGTCAGAACCTGTCCGTTCGTGAACGGGTCGGCTTGTAATCGGTCAATCGCTGGATTTTAGCGGTCTTCACGGTCTGGTCATCAAAAGTAACGACCAGTCCCCCATCTTCCTCGCGCAACTTCAATGTGATTGCCATGCAAAGCTCCCTCAAACATTTTCCATAACCACGATTGTATGTATTTTACCGCTTGTTGCATCATTTAACTCAAGTTACCACTTTGCGACCCCGCGTCTTTGCATTAAATTTTGTGCCCCCGCTTGTCTTTCCCGTCCGCGTGGCTATAATAAAAATGGATACGGGAGGGCCGTATGAAAACAAATTCAATTCACTTCCACGGGGGCATGGCTGTGTGGATTCTCGTCACAATACTTCTCAGCGCCTCGGCGCCCTATCGGCAGGCTGTGGATGCGTCACCGCCGCAGCAGGTCGTCAAACTGGTTTTCATCCATCATTCCACGGGCGAGAACTGGCTGGCCGATGGTTACGGAGATCTCGGTCAGACTCTCGGGGAGAATAATTATTTCGTCAGCGATACAAACTACGGGTGGGGACCAGAAGCGGTCGGTGATCGCACCGACATTCCCAATTGGGTCGAGTGGTTCGCCAGTGAAAACACCCCCGTCTACATGGAAGCGCTTTTCAACGAAAGCGAACAGCACGCCGCGTACACGCGTACCCTCGCCGACCCCGGCGGCGAGAACGAGATCATCCTGTTCAAATCCTGTTTCCCCAATTCCGCGCTTGAAGGCAGCCCCAATGACCCGCCTGGCACCTACGAAGAACTCTCGGTGAGCGGCGCCAAGTATGTCTATAATCGCATCCTGCCGTTCTTCGCCTCGCGCCCCGATAAACTTTTCATCGTCATCACCGCTCCCCCACTTAGCGACCCCACCCACGCCGAAAATGCGCGCGCCTTCAACGAATGGCTCGTCAATGATTGGCTTGCCGAAAACAATTACACCCAGCACAACGTGGCGGTCTTCGATTTTTACAACCTCCTCACCAGCGCTGATGCACATCACCGCGTTACGGAGGTCGGGGTCGAGCACCTCATCGGCGCGAGCAACACCCTGCACTATCCCTCAGGCGACGACCACCCCTCTGCCGCAGGCAGTCAGAAAGCCACCGATGAATTCGTGCCGATGCTGAATTATTTCTATCATCGCTGGAAGGCGGACGCCCCGAATCAATCCGCGCCTGAGCCTGTTACAACACCTCAAACAGAATCGATGCCGCAAGAGTCTCCTGCTCAACCTTCCCCCTCCACCTTGATCGCCGATTTCGAGACTCTCACGCCAACCCTCAACGCCTACTGGGACGACGCCTCGCCCACCAGGATCACCTGCGCCCCCGTGGAAAATTCCCTGCAGATCGAGTTCGACGTCACGCCCGGGGCATGGGCCACCTGTGTGCTCTCCTTTGACACCACCCAAAACTGGAGCAGTGGACAAGGCCTGTCCTTCCGCATCCGTGCCGTAGAAGCAGGCATTCCCTACGATGTGGATATCTACACCGGTCAAAATGAATCCCGCGAAACCTATCTCGATTCCGCTACCGTGCCCGTTGACGCCGTGAACGGCTGGGCCGATGTCCAAATTCCGTGGAGCGAATTTCACCGTGCCGATTGGGAAGCCGATGCAGGCGCAGCCTTCAACAAGCCCGACCAAATTCAAGAGATCGCCATCGGCTTCGGCGGCCTCGATTCAACCAGCAACAACGGCACGATCTGGGTGGACGATATTCAACTCATCACACAGTCAGCCGCTTCCCCCGAACCCCAGCCGACTGCAGAATCTGAATCCGCTTCTGCTCCAGCCGCAAACAATCCAACCATCCCCTGCCCCAGCCCGGTGGCCATCGCCTTGCCCCTGGCTTTATTGGCCCGTCTCAAGCGCGTTTACTAGCATGATGAGTTAAATGACGCATCCCCCGCAGTTTCTGCCGGGGGATGCAATAGTTTGCTTTCGAGTTCGAGCGGGCGAAAGAAATTACTTCTTCGGCGGCGCTGGCTTCTCTTTCTTCTTCTTTTTCTTTTCCTTATTCTTGCCTTGTTCCTTGTTTGCCATAATTATCTCCTTTCCAAGAACCAATGTGGGTCGGCCCTTGAACAAAAATGATTTGTCTTTCACTATGGGCAAAGAAACCTGCAACCCATTTGCCAATAAAATGATAACAGGAGATTGCCTCGGAGGGAAGAGTTGAAAAAATAAAATAAATGGGTTTACTCATCTTCAGGGTCTATAATGAATTTATGACTTCTCAAAAACGTGTTGACCAGCCCAGCTTCATCAAAGGCTTGATTACCGGGGCCGCCGCCGGGATCGCATCCCTGATCGCCTATCAATACATCCATGCCATCATCAAACAGCCAAGGCTGATGTCGCGTGCGGTGCTGTCCAAAGCGGAGGATTTTGATACGATCGAAGCCCAAGCCTTGTTCATCGCAGCCGACAACCTGCGGTCGGCTATTGAAGTGCGCCGCTTCGGGAATCGCAAAACAAGAGAGATCCTGCATGCCGGCTATCGCAACTTCCGCGAGAGTTGGGCGCGTGATTTCAGTTTTGCATCCTTTGGGCTGCTGGCTTTGAAGGAATTCAAGGTGGTAAAAGACACCTTGGAAGCCTTTCTCGATCACCAGACTCCCGAAGGGCAATTCCCCGTCAAATTACATTCCATGGGCATGGTCACACGCTTTATGCATTCCCTGCTTGGCAGGGAACAGCCCACTGAAATTCCCATGCGTCCGAAATACATCAGCGGACACGGCACGATCTCATTGGATGGTCAATGTTTGATGGTCATCGCAGCCATTCACTACAGCTTTCAGGCAGAAGACCGCGAATTCCTCAAAACGCACTGGGAGTCACTCGTCAACGCCATTTCATGGGCGGAGAGATCGGTCCTGGAAAGCACAGACGGCCTGCTCACCCAGGCAGCCTTCGCCGATTGGGCCGATAGCATCGCCCGCAATGGACGCGTGCTTTATACGAATGTAACCTACTGGAAAGCCCTGCAGGAAATGGCCGAAGCCGCCAAGCATTTTGGGCTGAATGATCAAATATCTTTTTACTCAAAAAAAGCAGAGCAGGTTGCACAGGCAATTCAGGCACATCTTTGGCGCCCTGCCCTTGGCTATTACGCCGCCAGTGACTCGCTCGATCAACTCACCAGCAGTGGGAATCTGTTGGCAGTCGCCTGGGGATTGGCATCCACAGAACAGGCAAATTTCATTATGGATGCGATCATTGTCAACGGGATGGCCAGCCCGGTTCCGACCAAGGTTGCGTATCCATCCTATCCGCCCAACCTGATCGCACTGGAAAACCGTCTGGGCGGCGTGGCAAATTATCACACCGACGCTGCCTGGCTTTGGATCGGTGCCTGGCACGTGGTGGCACTCGCGCGCAGCGGACGAGTCGAAGAATCACATGGAATCCTGTCACGCATTGCAGAAGTCATTGTGGACGATCAGCAGGTGCATGAAGTCTACGGCCCCAACGGGAGACCTTTATCCAGTTTTTGGTATAAGTCTGAATCGCCGCTCTCATGGAATGCCGGCATGGTGGTCTATGCCTATTATGTGCTTGAATATTTTATGAAAACAAAAACCGATATTGTCTCCTCTGTCAGCAAGGATGAAAAGGAGTAACCGTGCATATCGCCAATTTTACGAACACGTATTTACCAGTCATCAGCGGGGTTGTCCGCTCTGTGCGTTCGTTTCGGGATGAACTTACCCACAGGGGCCACAATGTGTTCATCTTTGCACAGGAACAAATGGATTATACGGATAAAGACCCGTTCATTTTTCGCTATCCAAGCCTAAACCTGCCAACCGGGATTGATATTCCAACCGCGATTCCCATCTCTCCTTTTATTGATCGCTTGATCCCCGCCATCAAGCTGGATGTTATTCACACCCATCATCCCTTTCTGCTTGGGAATACTGCCGCAACAAAAGCACAGGAGCTTAACCTGCCATTGGTCTTTACCTTCCATACGCAATACCGTGAGTATACCCACTACGTACCTTTCCCCATGGAGACCGTCCAGAATTTTATAAAGAGTACTGTGGACCGTTTGCTTCAGGATTTCATGCGCCGCTGCCAGCACATCATTATCCCATCAGAGAGTATGCGCGAAACACTGGTCAATAATTACGGGCTGAAGAATAACTTTACGGTAATCCCCACAGGTGTAGACCTGGAAGCGTATCGCACCGCCAGCGGAGAAAAGATACGCAAAAAACGACGCTGGGAAAAAGATATTGTGATGATCTCCATTGGCAGGCTCGCCCCGGAAAAGAATTGGCCGACTTTATTACATGCGGCGGCTCTGGTCATAAAAGATATTCCCCAATTCCGCTTCGTGCTGATTGGCGATGGTACCGATAGAAAAAGCCTGGAAGAGCTGGCAAAAGAACTTGGCATCCAAAAGCGTGTAACGTTTACCGGCTCGCTTTCATTTGCTGAGACTCCCTCCTATATGAAAGCAGCGAATTTATTCGGCTTTGCATCCATCACAGAAACTCAGGGACTTGCAACACTCGAAGCGATGGCGGCTGGCCTGCCTGTGGTTGCAGTTGAAGCCAGTGGCACGCGCGATATTCTCAAGCACGGTCAGCAGGGCTATCTCGTAGAGAATAACCCCGAGGCATTGGCAGCTGCGATCAAAAGACTCCTCTCAAACCCCGAGAGAATGCAAAAGTTCGCGCAAGCGGCTTATAAAAAAGCCCAGTCCTTCAACATCGAGAATTTGACGGGAAAACTACTGGATGTATACGAACAAGCCATCCGCGATAAAAAGAAGAATCGCTATGTGACTGTCGTTCCGCCTGTTTCCGTTCCTGCCGAATCAGTGACGCAAGTTTAATTGAAAGCAATCTCCCGCGGATGCAGTTCGATCGCATTCTTGCTGCAACTCGCGCGGCAAACACCGCAGCCATAACAAGCCGTCGGGTCGATCACCACTTTCTTGTTATTCGATGAATATCGTATCGCGCCATATTGACATTGTCTCATGCACAGGCGGCAGCCGTTGCACGCATCCGCAGAGACACTTGCGATCCATTCCGCGCGGAACATCACAGGGTAATCTTTGCGGGCATGGGTAATACGGTAGGCCATGCAATCCTGGTCACAATTACACAGCCCGCCGATGAACGGGGTTTTGAATGTCCACACAGAATGGACGAGTCCTTCTTTGTCCAATTTGCGAATGGACTCAAGTGCTTCTTCCTTCGATAAAGTCTCCAAACTAAAGGAATCGTCTAGCGAGTCCATCAATTCCTTGTCCATGGTCAGGCCGTAGCAATAACGTGCGTTCATGTTGCCCGTGGTCACGCGCCGACAAACACACGGAAGCCGCACCGCGCCCTGCACCATCCCAAATATCTTCTCCACATCTTCCATCGGTACAACCTGCCCGTAATGATCCTCTTTTTGCATGTGAGTCAAAACAGGCTTGGCGAGCTTCATCAAAGGTGTCTTGCGGATCTTGTCCAACTGCTTAATGCTCTTCGGAACCCGTTTGTCGAACCCATTCAGGAAGTCCGCTGCATATTTGCGGCGTTGATTTTGGTTCAACAGATCCTTGGAGTAGTTCTCCATGGTCAAATACCACTTCTCCCCTTCCCCATGCTGCGTACAGAATTCACACATGCAAGCCTCCTGATGCTTTTATGATGAAATATCCCCACAGTTTCATCAGTATAGCCAGCGGATATTCCTCACCCAAGTGACATTCCTCCCGTTTCGTTGCGCAATGGTCATTGCTTGAATAGCTCAACTCAATTTGCTACAATGGGTTTGCACTACCCGCCAATTGGACAAAGCACAAAAAAGGAGAACACCATGCCCCCCGCTGGACTCAAACTGCTCTACCCTGTGAAATCCACTTTCCCCATCACCCAACGCTTCGGTGAGAATCCGCAATGGTATCCGATCACGAATGGGCACAACGGCATCGACTGGGGCATCCCCTTGCGCACACCGATCTACGCCACCCTGCCGGGCAGTGTGGTCCGTGTGGCAGCCGATAACACCGGCTATGGGAATCACATCCGCATCAGTCACGATGGCAACCTGCTCTCCATCTATGGCCACATGGATGAGAGGAATTACGCCCTCGTCAAAGTCGGTGACGCGGTCACAGCAGGCCAGCACATTGGCTACTCTGGAAACACCGGTCGCAGCACGGGTCCGCATTTGCATTTTGAGGTTCGTGAAGGCAGTACGGCTTTCAACCCCGAGCCTTATCTCAGTGAAAATATCAATGTCCCGCCCGCGAAGACCCTCTTCAAGGCCCGTGTGTTGGAAACCACTCAACCCTTCCTCAATATCCGCTCTGGCCCGGGTATCCTGTACCCGGTCATCGCCAAATACAGCCCCGGCGACGAAATGGAAGTGACCGACATCGGCGGCGACACGGTCTGGCTGCAAACCAAAAAAGGATTTGTCGCCTACCGCATTGACAAAAAGACCCTCGTCCAGATTCTCGGAATGGAAGACGAAGGCTGAGAATCAGTACGATAAAAGGTGTGGACACGGAATTCCGTGTCCACACCTTTTTATTTCCCTTTCAAATAATTCGCAATGGATGCCGCTGCGCGTTTCCCTTCCACCGCGCAATGGTCAGCGGTTTCCACGCCGCGCAATAAATTCCCCGCCACGAACACGCCATTCACGGATGAACGAAATTCCGCATCGATCCGCGGCCCCTTCGTCTGCGGATTCAATTCCAAGCCGCCAGCACGGGCCAACTCATGTTCGGGGATCCAGCTCCCGGTGAAGATGACCGTGTCACATTCCACCGTCTCAACCTGACCGCTTGCATGTGTCAATTCAACTCCTTCCACACGCTTGTGACCGAAGATATTTGACACCCGCGTCTTTGAAACAATCGGTGTACGGGTGAGGATGTCGGCAAGCGCCCACTTCATCACGATGTACGGAAATTCGATCTGATGTCGCGCTTCTTCGGTGACCATCATTTCACATTTCATGCCCGCATGCATCAAGGTCATCAACGCCGAAAGACTCACCAACTCCGCGCCGACAATGACCGCCCGCTTCCCCACTGGCAATTGCTCCTGATAAACAAAACGCTGTAACGACCCTGTGGTCAAAACACCCTGCGGACGTGTGCCAGGGATCAACCGCGCCGAACGCGGTCTTTCGCGCACGCCTGTTGCCAGCAGCACCGCGTCCGCTTCGATCTCACCGATCCCTCCGCGGGAAGTAAAAGCCAGCTTCTTCGCACTCGCCCAGCCCGTGATCGTCGTGGAGGTTTGCACTTCCACATCCATTTTTTCAGCGAGGTCGCGATAATACGTTGCATATTTCGGCCCGCTCCACATGCGCCATAGATCCTCGCGGCCAAAGCCTGTGTGATGACAAAAACGTGGCATGCCACCCGCTTCAGGCTCACGCTCAACGACAAGGATATTCTTGATTCCCTGCTTCTTCAATTCAATGGCCGCCGAAAGTCCCGCAGGTCCGCCCCCGACAATCAAAACATCTTTTACTACAGAGGGCACAGAGCGCACGGGGTCTTTTTCAAAAGAAATCGCGGTGGTCTTTGTGTGCTCTGTTGCGGTCATCTTTGTCAGCGCCGCGTGACAATTAAACCCCTGACATCTTCCCTGTGAAGCACGGGTGCGCCTTCGCAAGGCATCCACACTCGTTGCGGGGATGCGCGCATTCAAGGCATCCATCAATTCGCCGCGCGAAACCCGTTCACAGTGACAAACGATCTCCGCATACGCGGCATTCTGCGCGATCATTTCCGCGTTTTGATGCGGCCGCATCGCAGCCTCTCCGATGGTCGGCAGTTTTACCTTCTTGAATTCATCCTTCAACTTCAACGCAAGGCCCGCTTCGCGCAGCAATTCCACGCCGTATTCTGCAATGCCCATCGCGCCGGAAATGCCTGTTGAACGGATTCCGCCCAAACATAGATAGCGAAGCGCTGCATCCATTTCGATCTGATAATCGCTGTGTTCTGTCGCCGCGCGCAGGCCGGAGTAAGTCGCCGTCACTTCCTCTTCCAATAATTGCGGCAAAATTTGCTTCCCTTTTTCGAGTAAAAACTTTAATCCGCTTTCGGTTGTTTCGGTTGCAGATTTATCGCCCAGGTCTTCTGCGGTCGGCCCCAATAAAATATTTCCATACACCGTCGGGCTGATCAACACACCTTTTGTAATGGATGTCGGCACCGGCAGCAGTACGTGATTAACCAGCGGGCGCGCCATTTTGTCGTACACAATTAACTGTCCGCGTCGCGGCGTGACCTTGAAACTGGTCTTTCCAAAATGAGCATTGATCTCGTCTGAAAACAATCCCGCTGCATTGATGACATAGCGGGCGTTGACAGATGAATGACCATCAACGATGGTCCACGACAATCCGCCATCCATGGTTTGTGGTCTGATCTCCCTCACTTGAAAATTCAGAAACAATTCCACACCATTTAGCATGGCTTGATACGCCATCGCAATTGGAACGGAAAACGTGCAAAGGATTCCCTCCCCTGGCACGAACAGTCCGCCCAGCGCGCCTTTGTTGATGTGCGGTTCGCGCTGGTAAATTTCCTCTGCGGAAATAATGCGCACATCCATTTCGCCGTTATCGTGCGCCTGTTTCAATAATTTCGGCAGGGTGTCGAATTGATCTTGATTCCACGCGATGAGCAGACCGCCCAACAATTCATGCGCGATGTTTGCTTCGGGCAGGTATTCCTGCATAAGTTTGTAACTGCGCTTGAGCAGCTTGGCTTCGAGTGAGCCTGGCTTGGCATCATAGCCTGTGTGCCAGATGGCTGTGCTGGCTTTGGAAGTCCCCATGCCCACGTCTGAGTTGGCTTCGATCAATGCAATATTGAGTTGATAGCGGGAGAGTTCCCGTGCAATGGCGCATCCCACCGCCCCAGCGCCGATGATGGCAATATCGTAAGTTGTTGTCATAATATTCTTCTCGTAACTGGTGATCGAGTAGGGCGGCTGCTTCTCCGCCCGTGTCGAGACCACATTATTTGTGGAAAATCTTCACCGCATCCAACGCCTTGTTCCACTGCGCCAGCTTCTTTTCTCTTTCTGCTTTCTTCATTTGCGGTTTGTAAGAGGTTTCCGATTTCCAATTCTGCGCCAGCTCATTGAAACTCGTTCCCAACGCAGACATGCCTGCAAGGTTGGCAATACCGATGGCGGTGGCTTCCAACGCGGCAGAGACACGTACCTCGATATCCAACAGGTCAGCGATCATCTGCATGAGGTAGGGATTCCCCGATGGGCCGCCATCCACCTTGAGATGCGGCGGGCGTTGACCGAGATCCTGCGACATGGCAGTGACCACTTCATACACGCGGCAGGCAATTCCATCCAGCGTAGCACGGACAATGTCATCAGAGGTGGTGCTGCGGTTCAAGCCGAACATCGCACCTTGCACATCCGTGCGCCAGTGCGGGGCGGCGAGTCCTTGCAGGGCAGGAATGACAACGACACCCATGTCCTTTGAATTCCGCGCAGATTTGTGACTCGACGCAGAATCGGGGATGAATTTCAAGTTATCGCGCAGCCATTGCACCGCCGAGCCAGTGACAAAAATTCCACCGTCAAAAGCATATGCGGTATGTCCATTGAAATTCCATCCGACCGTGGTGAGGAGTCCGTTGTTGGAAAGTTTGGGTTTGTCGCCGATGTTCATCAACAGAAAACTACCCGTGCCGAACGAGCATTTCATTTCCCCGGCATTAAAACAAGCCTGACCAAATAACGCGGCTTGCTGGTCAACCAAAAGCGCATGCAATGGCAATGGCCTTCCATTTCCAAAATCCACATCGCCAATGTGTCCCGCCGAAGGTTTGATCTCGGGAAGCATACTGCGCGGCACGTCGAATAATTTCAACAGGTCGTCATCCCATTGGAAAGTATTCATATCGAAGAGCAAAGTACGCGAAGCAGTGGATGGGTCGGTGATGTGCAGTTTTCCCCCGCTTAGTTTCCAGATGACCCAGGTTTCAGTGGTTCCGAATTTCAACTTGCCTTCATGGGCCTTTTTACGGATGTCGGGATTATTTTCAAAGACCCATTTGAGTTTGGGCGCGGAGAAATAACTGTCGAGCAGGAGTCCTGTTTTTTGGCGAAGCAGGTTCGGGTCCACGCTGGAAGCGAGTGCATCGCAGACGGATTGTCCACGCGTATCCTGCCAGACGATGGCAGGCGTCACCGCCTCGCCAGTTTCTGCATCCCAAACGATGAAGGTTTCACCCTGATTGTCGAAGCCGACCGCAGAGATCTCGTATTTATCAAGCAGGGGTGCACAGGCTTCTTTTACAGTTCGGACAATATCGTTAGGTTCCTGCTCCACCCAGCCCGCCTGTGGAAAACGCGCAGGGAGTTGAGCGGAATTCTTTTCGAGCATCTCCCCCATCTCGTTCACGATGACAGCCGTGGTTTGTGTGGTGCCTTGATCTATGCCGAGCAGATATTTCATTTTGCCTCTCAATTTGTAGAGTTAGCCCAAATATAGAAAATAACGTATTCCGTTCTTTGTGCTGGCTTTGACGGAATACATGAGTTCATCTGCGATCCGTATCGTTTCGACCGTGGAATGCGGGGCGGATTCAAATGTCACTGCGCCGGCACTGAAGGTGACAAAAGGATAGGACCGGCACAATTTTTCTTTGAGGTGGTTTTGTATTTTGGACATGATGACTTCAACCTCGTTTCGTCCCGCTTCGGGGAAGAGCAGGGCGAATTCATCTCCGCCCAATCGGGCAACAGCGTCTGTGCTGCGAATCTGACACTTCAGTTCTTCGGCGATAAACTTGATCAACTGGTCACCTTCGTTGTGGCCAAAATTATCATTGACTTGTTTAAAGTTATCCAGATCGAGATATACAAGCGTGAACGGACGTTTATATCTTCTTGAGCGGTTGAGTTCATGTTCCAAAAGCCTGTTGAAGCGTCGGGCATTCATCACACCTGTGACGTAATCCGTATCCGCAAGAGCTTCTATGGTCCTTTGTGATTTGTGCAGTTCTGCGATCAGGTAGGTGACAGTGACAAAGAAACCGAGTCGAATCAGTGTGTTCCAAAAATAGATGATGGGCTGCCGATAATCCGTGCCTGCAAAAAAATCGGCGACCGCCCATGTGATCGCGCTGAGTGCAGCAATGAACAGGCCTGTTTTAAATTTTACGTGCCATGTGGTCGATGCGATCGGGATCAGGTAGAACAATGAAAAGCTGAACTCGTTTCCCGTGGCGTAATCGACCAGCCCCAGAAAGGAAACCAGCATGAGGCTGGATAATATCCAGAATTTCGAGCTTCGTTCTTCGAAGGCTTTGGTGAGCATCTTATTCATCTGTTCTTGGGTATACCAATCTGTGAATCCTTGTTTTTGCACTTGCAAATAGTCAGGAACTGTGTCAAAATAGAGATGTCCCAGCCAGGGTGCCCCCCTCACCCTGACTGGGGCACTTTTTTAAACTGATATAAAATCAAGAGCGGTATCTCAAAAGAGATACCGCTCTTGATTTTACTTTACAACAGACTGTTATTGTTCGCCGAATTTTCTTTCGATGTCAGCGATCAACTTCTGACGTTCCTTGATCTTGTCGCCTTCAGGCACACCCTCAAAGCGGTTGCGCTCGAAGCCATACCAGACGATGGGCATCACAACGACCATGCCAACGGTGAAGTAGAAAACCTTCTCATTGGGCGGGAAGAATCCGCTGATCGCCAGCACGACACCGAATATGACGGCAAGCACAGCATTGGGTTTGGAAAGGCCGCCAAGGTTGAATGGACCCTTCTCTTTCCATTTCGGTCCGCCTTCAGCGAGAAGTCCCGCTGCGATCGGCATCACCATGGAGATATAAAGGAAGACCGCGCAAGCTACAGCCAGCACGAGATAGTAAGGGGCGTACACAGTGCTTAGCAGCGCCAAAATGGCAGAGACCCAAACCGCGGTGCCTGGTGTGCGATACACAGTGCTGACCGTGGAGAGAGCAGCAGACCCAGGCAGGCCGCCGTCGCGGGCGAAGGCATACATCATGCGGGAGGTGGAGGTAAGGCCAGCCAGCGCACAAACGTAGTTGACAAGTACCATGCCAATGGCAAGGAACAGGCTTAATCCATACGGCATGCGGGAAGCGCTCCACATATAGAAGAACGAACCCCAGCCAGCCGCGCCAGCTTCTTCAATGCTTGGCATCGTCAACACATAGGCAGCTACAGCAACGAGGCCGAACACCCAGGACCAGAATACAGCGGTCCACATGCCCTTCGGCACGTTTACCTGTGCATCCTGTGTTTCTTCGGAGGTGTGAGCAGAAGCATCGAAGCCTGTAATAGTGTAACAAACATACGAGAGACCGAGCAGGAATGCAAAGGCTACATTCTCAGTGCGGAAGGGAACCACCGCGCCGCCCACATCGCCGGTGAAGTTTTGGAAGGTCCACAAACGGGTGAAGTCGAGGGGAACAGAGCTGAAAGCAAACAGGGTGACGATCAAAATAACCGTCAGGCCCAGGATTACATAGCCGCTCCAGTCAGTGAGCTTTGTGGTGATATCAATGTAGTAATGATTCAATGTCGCTTGTGAAACGAGTACGACCGCCACAAAAATGAACTGGTGCCAGTAGCCGAAGGAAGATACATCCACACCCAGCACGGTGGCAAGCAGAAGGTCTTTGAAGAATACAGTGTAGAGAAGAACATCCACCGAGGAAACCACGCAGATCAAACCGATGAGGTTGAACCAGGCAGTGGCCCAGCCCCAGGCCTTACCGCCGAGGTGGGAACTCCAGTGATAGAGTCCGCCCGCTGTTGGGAAGGACGAAGCGATCTGTCCCATGCCGAAGGCCACGCTCAAAGCGAGCACGCCGCCGACCAGCCAGATCAAAAATGCGCCGCCAGATCCGAGGGCATTGAATGCGGCGGGGAAGGCGGAAATGCCGCCTGCCAAAATACAAATGATGGAAAATGAAATCGCGAAGTTCGAGAAGCCGCTCATGCGGCGCGAAAGTTCCTGTGCATACCCCAGCTTATGTAGTACCTGCTTGTCGTGCGCTTGACTCTTTTCAGCCATTTTCGTAATTCTCCTTGAATTGAGTTTTTTACATCAAGAAACCGAACTTACGAAGTGCAAAAAATATTTATCAACGATACACATCCTCCTCCTCCCTTTCGGGAGCTTCCTCTGAATGGTATGTGGTCATAACACTGACAATCGGACAAAGGTACGATTAATTCCCGCCATTATCGCACAAAATGCCTCTTGATAAAATAGACCAAATGTTCTAAAATGGATTTATGGACTCTCTCGACACTTTAAAGTTACTCTCGTCACAAATGACCTTTGAGCCGGATGGAGAACCGCGCATCAATTCCGACACTCCGACCTGCTTCAGTCCGAAGGAGAGGGACCATGCCTTTACACATCCCGCCCAACTCCCCAATGGTCAGAAGATCGTCCTGCTCAAGACATTGCTATCTTCCGCTTGTGAACGCGACTGCTTCTATTGTCCATTTCGTGCAGGCAGGGATTTTCGCCGCGCTACATTCAAGCCCGATGAATTCGCGAGTCTCTTCAGTAAAATGAATCGGGGTGGAATGGCTGAAGGTGTATTTCTCAGCTCCGGGGTCGCTGGAGGCGGTGTTCGGACTCAGGATAAGCTCCTCGACACAGCAGATATCCTCCGTAAAAAATATCTATTCAAAGGCTATCTCCATCTCAAGATGATGCCGGGTTCGGAGAAGGATCAGGTCTACCGCGCTATGCAGCTCGCCGACCGTGTCTCGGTCAACCTCGAGGCGCCCAGCACCGAACGGCTCGCCAAACTTGCCCCGCATAAGATCTTCATTGAAGAATTGCTTCGCCCGTTGCGATGGGTGGAGGAAATTCGTAGAAGTGTGCCAGCCTACAAATTCTGGAATGGCCGCTATCCGTCCACAGTGACTCAATTCGTTGCAGGCGGGATCAGATGAAAGTGATCTTGAATTATTGAACACGACCAACTGGCTGATGAAAAATGTCAGGCTTAAGCGTGCATACTTCTCGGCCTTCCATCCCGTTTACGATACCCCGCTCGAAAATAAACCTGCTGTGAATCCCATGCGCGAACATCGTCTGTATCAGGCGTCGTTCCTGCTGCGTGATTACGGCTTTGATCTTGAAGACCTTCCCTTCACAACGGAAAGCAATCTCCCCATTCACACAGACCCAAAGCAGGCATGGGCTCAAATGAATCTATTGCATAGCCCCATCGAGATCAATCAGGCAGACAGGCACCAATTACTGCGTATCCCTGGCATTGGGCTCAAAGGGGCAGATGCGATTCTGAACGCAAGAAGATTGAGCCGCTTACGTGACCTCTCCACGCTGAAGAAGCTTGGAATCATCGCCGAACGCGCCGCTCCCTATGTTTTACTGGATGGTAGAAAATCAGCCTATCAGCTTGGTCTCTTCAAGTAATGCCTGCATCTCAAGCGTTTCCCAGCGTTACAGCCAGCACATCATAATAAGTGCCTGCCCCAAAGCCATCGAACAGAACATTGTCACCGGGGTTGATCTTCGGCAGTTGACGCAGGAACGCGATCATATTGCTCGCCGCGCTAACGTTTCCAAAATCGCTCAATAACCACGGCATGGGGAATTCGATGCCTGCGTTTTGCAATTGCTTTGCCTTCAATTGATTGATCTTGTAGTTGGCATGATGAACAATGCCAACCGCGAGTTGCTTTTCCGGAGTACCTAATCTTTGCATCAACTCTGCATATTCATAAAATACATCCGTCACCACTTTGACTCCCGTGCGCACAAATAACTTGACCATGCCCATCGGCCCCGCCATCGTAATGGGTGAACCGTCCTTCGGTTCGTGCATCAATCCTGCCACGCGAATATGTGATGAATTTTCCTGTGTCACTTCAACCAATGACTCACTCTCATTTTTACCTGGATGCGGGTAATACATACGGATCGCCAGCACTCCTTCCCCGTCAAAAGCTTCATGTTCCCTGCCGACTAAAAACTTAAAGGTCTCTCCCGGTATCACCCCGATCACACCAGCGGCATTGGCAAACAACTGCAGGGCATATTTATCATGTGAATGGCTGGTAAAGCGGCTCAATCCTTCGATTCCACCCACTAAAACTTTCTTGCCGAGCAATTCCTCGGCCATATTCACCTGTCCCTTGCGTGCCAGGGCGGGATTCAACGCCAGATGTAACCCAGCTACCGAGCTGTCACAAGCCTTATGGACGCTTACCTTTAATGCATTCTCAGGGATGCCGGCACGTCGGCAGATCTGCTCCACATAATCGGGGATCACAGGCCCGCCTACGCCGATCAACACAGCCTGCACCTCGTCAATGCGCCAGCCATTTGCGCGGGCGGCTTCTTGCAACATTCTCGTTCCAACCTGCATTTCCAATTCGACGTCTTCTGGTTTATCCAGTGTGGGGATATGGTGGCGGCTGAGAAATCCCAGCTCTGATAAATTCATGGTGTCCTCATCCTCAAGGGGCTCGCCGTATCGCTGAGCCACCAAGTCGCGCAGACGGAGATTGTCATAGCTTTCACCCCATGTACCGTACGCACCGCCAATGCCAAGCTTGGAATTGTAAACGCTGCTAAAACCAAAAGGTATGCCAGATGCTACCTGAATGATCTCCTTATTAATGTTCGGAAGATCAAAAAATGATTGAGGGATATCCATGTTGATTCTCCTTGATAAAGCACTAAAGCATGTCTCTATGAGAATAAACAACACTATTCTCTGCATTAGGTTGCTTGATATTACACAATGCAAGTTTGATTCACAAATCACTGCAACCTTAAAATATCAAAACACAGCTTCATTAACTCTTGCAATTAATCCTATTGTTGCTATACTAAACAACAAGTAAGAGATATTAAAGGAGAAACAAATAAAATGATGTCAACAACAATAACAATGGAAACGCTTGCAATAAAAACGGAGAATAAATTTAGAACTCTCGTGACAAAGCAGGCGTACAAAAAAGGTGAAGTGATCTGTTCCATGCCAAGCGAGAATATTATGGATAAGCCGAATCGTTTCACCGTACAGATCGGCCGTGAGGTTCATACACACGTTGGCAAGCTTGCTGCGCTGAATCATTCTTGCGACCCGAATGTCATTCTCGACACAAAGAAGATGGTCATGATCGCGCGCCGTGATATTGAAAAGGGGGAGGAACTTTCCTTCTTCTATCCGTCCACAGAATGGGAGATGCAGGCTCCTTTCATCTGCATTTGTGGAGCATCGAACTGCATCCACGTCGTCGCGGGCGCGCGCTTCCTGCCGCTCTCGACCCTCGAGAATCATTACCTCAACCCGCACATTCGTGAAATGATGATTGAACTACTCAATCATACGCAGGAACATCTCAAAAGTTTGAAATAAACAAAAAGAGGACATCGTTTATGGCGATGTCCTCTTTTTGTTTAAACCCATCTTACAACTTCCGATGCAGTGCCAGCAGGGCGTAGGCATTTTCCCAGGGTTTACCCAGCCTGTGATTGTCTGAGACTTCGATCTTGTTGAGTCGCATGGCGATCTGGGGCAAAAGCGAAGCGATCGTCGCCCAATCATCGCCGAGGACGGCGGTTTTCATTTTCTCGGCTAGCTGACCCGCCCACATCCACTCCATGCGGAACTTATCAGCTTTCACCCAGTAATCGCGTTTTTCCCAGGCGGCTACGGAAACATCCACGCCTTCTGAAATGGATTGCAATGCCAGGGCGATGAACGAGGCCATGTCCTTCGCTTCGGGTGTGACCTTCGCCATCTTCATCATTTCACGCATGCACAATACGATCGACTTTGTCAAACGGGTTCGTTCTTTTCCTACAGAATCAGGGTTGATGACTCGGCTCAAGGCGATTTCTCCATATTGGTTTTTTACACAAGCGCGGGATTATACCGCTGATTTCAGGCGGTCAGAGGGTGCCGGAGGAAAAATATAATATTGTTGACGCACCCCCATCCCTGCTTTATAATTCCGCCCGCTCATTGATTGAGTTGGGGACGTGTTGGAATTGGCAGACAAGCATGACTTAGGATCATGTGCCGCAAGGCATGTGGGTTCGACTCCCACCGTCCTCACTATTTTACAAGACCCGCAAGCGCTTTTATCCAGGGTCTGGAGGAAACTTTGAATATCGAAAAACAAATCCAGGAAGACCATTCAGCCAAGCTCATCGTTGACGTTGAGCAGGAAAAAATGGATGTTTACAAACGCCGCGCGGCGACCAAGATCTCAGCGCGCAGCAAGATCCCGGGGTTTCGCCCGGGCAAGGCTCCTTATGATCTCGTCGTGAGGACATTTGGAGAAGGGGCAGTGACCGAGCAGGCTATTGACCTGTTTATTGATGCGGAATATAGCAATATTCTCAAGGAAGCTGATGTGAACCCCGGCGCGGCTGGCTCGCTCGAATCAGTGGATAGCCTCACGCCTCCGAAACTGACCTTCCGCATTCCGCTCGCCCCGGAAGTGGACCTTGGCAATTATCACGAGATCCGCATGCCGTATGAGTGGCAGGCTCCCGATCAGGCCGCAGTAGATACAGCGATCGAAGACCTGCGCCAGATGTATGCCACCACAGAAACCGTGGAACGCGCCATTGAAGTTGGCGATTACGTGCTGGTGGATGTAAATTCCGAGACTCCGGAAGTCACCCGCAAAGGCTTTGCCACTTTCGTGCGCAGTGAAGACCGCGACACCGAATGGCCGTACAACGGCTTTGCGAAGGAACTCGTCGGGTTGAAGGCTGCCGAGAGCAAGACCATCAAACATCAATTCCCCGCTGACTGGGAAATTGAAGAACTCCGTGACAAGGAAGTCACACTTGAAGTCACGGTCAAGACCGTGCGCGGCGTAACCTTGCCCGATATCGACGACGCCTTCGCCAAAACGAGTGGAGCCGGTGAAACAGTGGAGGCTCTCAAGGAAGCCGTCAAAAAGGATGTGGAAACCCGTTCGCAGGCCGAATACGACGACAAATACTTCGTTGAGTTGATCGAAAAGTTCAAGGAAGTCGCCACCATCAAGTATCACGAGCACACACTCGAGCACGAAGGCGAGCATGTCCTTTCTGATTTGACCAACCGTCTCGCTCAGCAGAACATGGACCTTGAGACCTATTTCAAGATGCGTGGCACCACCCGCGAGCAATTCATTCAGGATGAAGTCAACCCCGTGGCAAAGAAACGCCTCGAGCGCGGTTTGATCCTTGATGAGATCGTGCGTCAGGAAAAGATTCAGATCGATAACGATGCTCTCGAAGCGGAATACAACGTCACGCTCAACGGTCTTGCCCAGCAAGGCATGGACTTCAGCAAGATTCGCGGCGGCAGAAAAGGCCAGAAGCAATTGAGCGAAGCCATCGCAATGGAATCCGCCAGCCGTGTGATGACCCGCAAGGCGTTGGACATGATCAAGTCCATTGCCTCCGGAGAGTACAAGCCGATCGAAGAGAGACAGGCCGAGGCGAGTCCTGAAGCGGGCGAAGCTTCCGAAGCCGCTCCGGAAGAAAAATCCGAGTAAATCCCTCAAGGGCGGGTTAATGATCCGCCCTTGAAATTTTAATAAAAATCCAATACATTCTGTGTATGATTGTCCCAACAAAAAAAGGAGACAAAGATGATTCCCGACTTTAAGAATGTAGTTCCAATGGTTGTCGAAAACACAGGCCGCGGCGAGCGCGCTTATGACATTTATTCCCTCCTGCTCAAGGAGCGCATCGTTTTCGTGGGCACGCCCATTGACGATCAGGTGGCAAACGTTATCGTTGCTCAACTGCTTTTCCTGAATCACGAGGACCCCGAGAAGGAAATCCGCATGTACATCAATTCCCCCGGCGGACAGATCTATGCGGGCCTCGCCATCTACGACACCATGCAGATCATTTCGAACCCGATCAGCACAGTGGCTGTCGGCGTAACAGCTTCCTTCGGCACCGTCCTGCTGACTGCTGGCACGAAGGGCCGACGCTACGCCCTGCCGCATGCCACCGTCCACATGCACCAACCTCTCGGCGGCGCACAGGGACAGGCCACGGATATCGAAATTCAGGCCAAGCAGATCCTGCGCTTGAAGGTGTTGTTGACCGGTATTCTCGCCAAGCACACCAACCAGCCGTTGGAAGTGATCGAGCGCGATGCCGACCGCGATTTCTACCTTGATGCCCAGCAGGCTGTAGATTACGGCCTCGTTGACCAGGTCATTGAGACCCCTGAAAAAGCCAAGTAAGCATTCACATAACGAATACAAGACCCTGAGGAGAAATCTTCAGGGTCTTGCGTTTATAATGGGCGCGATGCGATTTTGCCAGTTACAAGATCGTAAATCCAAAATCGGAAATTATCATGACCTTTTCAATTGTTGCATGTGATCTAAAAGAAAATAGCTGGGGTGTTGCTGTTGCCTCGAAATTCCCCGCTGTGGGTGCCGTCGTTCCATGGGCAATTGCAGGTGCGGGGGCCGTGGCAACCCAATCTTTTGCGAACACCTCGTTTGGTCCGCGCGGATTGGAAATGATGGCCGCAGGTCTTTCCGCTGATGAAACGCTTGCCAAACTTCTCATGGACGATCCCGACCGCGAACTGCGTCAGATTGGTCTCGTAGATGCCAAAGGCAAGGCCGCAACCTTTACGGGCAGCGGTTGTTTCCCTTGGGCGGGCGGTGTAAAAGGAAAGGGCTATGCAATTCAAGGGAATATCCTCGCGAGTGCAAAGGTGATACCTGCGATGGAAAAGAAATTCCTTGCCACGAAAGGCGACTTGCCTTCCCGCCTCCATGCCGCGCTGTTGGCTGGTGACCGCGCCGGCGGTGACAAGCGCGGACGGCAGTCGGCTGCCATTTACGTGGTGAAGCCAAATGGCGGTTACGGCGGCTACGTTGACCGCTGGATCGATTACCGCGTGGACGACCACGAAGACCCCGTTCCGCGCCTGGGTGAATTGCTCGAATTGCATCGCCTGTATTTCGAAAAAAGCCCTGAAAGCGACCGAACCGCCTTGAAAGGCAAATCCCTTGAACAAATAACGGGGATATTAAAACGCACAGGCCATTTGAAGAAAACCACCTCCTTCGTGGATGCATTCAACGCCTTCATCGGCAATGAAAACTTCGAAGAACGCGCCGACCCCAACGGCCAGTGGATCGACAAGCCTGTGTTGAAATATTTAGTGAAGAAGTTTGTGAAGTAAGGAAAAGAATAAAAAGTAAGAAGTGAAAAGTAAAGAAAAAACATAAATCCAAAATCAGGTAATCGAAAATAAACTCATGATCCCCTCAAACATAAAAGCTCTCATTCTCGACATGGACGGAGTCATCTGGAAAGCGG
Source organism: Candidatus Villigracilis affinis (assembly GCF_016705895.1). NCBI lineage: Bacteria > Bacillati > Chloroflexota > Anaerolineae > Anaerolineales > Candidatus Villigracilaceae > Candidatus Villigracilis > Candidatus Villigracilis affinis. Next base: position 71,849 of record NZ_JADJKT010000043.1, read on the forward strand.
ATGCACCCATCGGTGATTTGCCGTCCACATTCAAACGCATCCGTGAGCGCGGATTGAAATTCGTCTTTGCCACCAACAACGGCACAAAAACGCCCGAGGAGTATCAGCAAAAGCTGGCCGAACTCGGCGTGGACATTGACCCCTCACAGGTGGTGACTTCTGCCATGGGCATTGCCTTCATGCTCGCGCAGAAATATCCGCGCGGGACGAAGATATTCATGATCGGCGAAGACGGCATCCGCGTGGCGCTGGAAGAAAAAGGCTTCGAGATCCTCAGCGTGGAAAATGCCCCGCAGGCGCAAGCCTTCGTCATGGGCATTGACCGCAGCATCAACTTCCAAAAAGTAGCCGAAGCGACTCTGCTTGTCCGCGCTGGGATTCCGTTTTACACCACCAACACCGATAAAACTTTCCCCACTCCACGTGGAGAGATCCCAGGGTCGGGCGCGTGGATCTCTGTCATCCAGACCGCCACGAACGTGGAACCGATCATCGCAGGAAAACCCTTCCCATTTTTGATGGAACTCTCCCTCGAAAAACTTGGCACAAGTAAAGAAGAAACCCTCGTCGTCGGGGATAGACTCGAAACCGACATCGCTGCTGGGCAAAGCGTGGGTTGTCCCACGGCATTGGTCTTGAGCGGAGTTTCGACAAAAGCCCAAGCCGATGCATGGAATCCAAAAATGGATGTCATCGCGGCGAGTTTGGCTGATTTAGTGAAGTGAAATAACCCGTTCAACTGCAGGCGAAAAACAACAGCGGCGCAGAATGATGTTCTGCGCTGCTGTTTACTTTTTACGGATCACTAGCCCACTGATTACTTACTTAATTTGGATACCCCCGGAGTCTTTGTCGGTGTCGGCACAGTGCCGATCTTTATCACCACCCACAGTAAATCTCCGAACGCTGCCGATTTGTCATTTGAAAGCCGCCATGTGCCTTTGAGCTCGCCAGATTTGGCGGGCGCGGTCAGGTTCACGGAAATATCCACGCTTTCACCGGGCTTCACTTCCTTACCGATCGGTGTGGAGGCTCCGCCCATACCCTCCCCCGCGACAAAAACGAGTTTGTACGTAGCGGTCCAGGTACAAGCTCCCGTATTGGAAACCTTCCAAGTCTTGGTAAAGGTCTGGCCCGCAGTCATTGCCGTGCCATCGGGAACCGTCACATCTGAAACGTAGATCGACATGTCGCATCCGCTGGTGGGTGCGGGTCGGGTTGGGGTGATCAAACTAAGCGGCTGGCCTGTGGTCGTGATAAGTGGAGCGAATGTAGCAGAAGGAGTCAACAGCGTGAGATTCGGTGTGGCGGTAACCGCCGCCTGAAGGGTCATCTGCTGCGCGTTGACTGTCGCTGCGGCATTGGTGTAGATGATATTAATATCAGAATCAGCAGTTGCGGCCGCATCCCCATTGCCCCCGCTGAATGCATAGAAAAGCGTGCAGATGCCCGCAAAGATCAATATTGCCACAAGTGACCACATTACGGTCGGTTTGGATTTTAGTGATTTCAAGTCCATTTTTTTCAAGTTCATTCATTTCTCCTTTTTGACAAGGTTAGAATTATAGTATGTATAAATTAGAAGAGATTAATCATTTGGCCTGTGAATACCCTACTTTTCACATACTCCTTCCATGCCATTGCGAGGAGGATGTTCCTCCCGACGAAGCAATCTCCTTGCCAGGTTGCGGATTGCATCACCTCACAATGAGTAAATGACGGATTCATCGATGCGTAGTGTAAAATCAGGACATGCTTATCTATGATTTCGACCAAAAGACACTCACAGACCTTGTCAATCGTTGGGAGGAGCCTGCATACCGCGCCAAACAGATCTGGCAGGGACTGTATCAGCACCTCTACAGCACTCCGGAGCAATTCACCAATCTCCCCAAACCCCTCCGCGACAGGCTAGCCGAAAGCCTCGATTTCACCCCCCTGAAACCGAAACTGTTTCTTGATTCCTCCGACCAAATGACGCGCAAGACTCTCTTCGAATTGAACGACGGAGAGGTCATCGAATCCGTGCTCATGCGCTACGGCGACCCTGCCGATAGTCACGACACAAGCGGAAAGGATTCCCGCTCCCGCAGGACATTGTGTATTTCCACCCAGGCAGGCTGCGCGATGGGCTGCGTTTTTTGCGCCACGGGGCAAATGGGTTTCAATCGTCACCTCACCAGCGGTGAGATCGTGGCACAGGTCATGTATTATGCCCAAATGTTGAAAGAGGAGAACCTTTCGGTCACGAATATCGTCTTTATGGGCATGGGCGAACCCTTCCACAATTACGACAATATGATGGCTGCCATTGACCGTCTCAACGACGCCGATGGATTCAATTTCGGCGCGCGTCGCATGACCATTTCCACGGTGGGCCTTGCTCCGCAGATCAAACGTTTTGCCGACGAGCACAGACAGGTCAACCTGGCCATCTCCCTGCATGCCGCCGATGATGCCGAGCGCGTCGCGATCATGCCGGTCAACAAACGCTACAAGATCGGCGACGTGATGGAAGCCTGCAAATATTATGTCGAAAAAACGCATCGCCGCGTGACCTTTGAATGGGCTCTGATTAACGGAGTCAATGACTCGCCCGAAGTGGCGAAAAAACTCGCCTCAAAACTCAGAGGCTTGCTTTGCCATGTCAACGCCATCCCCCTCAACCCTACCACGGGCTATTCGGGTGAAGCGACATCCCGTGAAAGGGCGAACCTATTCAAAGAAACGCTGGAGCAGGCGGGCATCCCATGTACGATTCGCATGCGGCGAGGGATTGATATTGCAGCAGGGTGCGGTCAGCTTGCTGGGTCAATTGAATAATTTTTTCTATTTCGAGTTGATAAAAGAGCAAGTAAAATAGAATGTCTTTTTGACTACGCGCAATATTAGATATTCTAACTTCCGCTTAAACTTAAACGCATATCATTTCTTGTCAGAACAAATTGATTGATGTATAGTGATGCAACTTTTCTTAATAAGGTGAATCTAAATGGAACAAAAACAAAACTGGCTTGAGCGCCCCATTCATCCTGCAATGCCAAGTCTTACGAATGAGATCGCGATCTTTGTAATTGTGATCCTGCTTGCCATCGTCACACGCTTCTACGATCTCGAATCGCGCGTCATGAGTCATGACGAAAGTCTGCACACCTATTTCTCATGGCTGCTCTATCGCGGACAAGGCTACGAACATTCGCCGATGATGCATGGTCCGTTCCAATTCCATATTGTTGCGCTCACTTATTTCCTGTTTGGCGCAAGCGATTTCACATCGCGTATCCCCACCGCAGTGTTCAGCATCGCCATTGTGGCCATGGTTTGGTACTGGCGCCGCTATCTGGGCAAATGGGGTGCGCTGATCGCAGGATTCTTACTGGTCATTTCTCCCTATATGCTTTATTACGGGCGTTATGTTCGTAATGAGTCATTCGTGGGTTTCTCTGGCATTGTCATGTTGTACGTCATGCTTCGCCATCTTGAAACGGGCGGCAGAAAATATCTCTTCCTTATGGCAGGCGCGCTCGCCCTGCATTACACCTCAAAAGAAACCTCCTTTATTTATACAGCTGAGGCGCTCATCTACCTCGCCGTGTACTTCATCGTTCAAGTAACCCGCCGTCCGTGGGGCGAAGCGCAAAAGGAGTACCGTTCCTTTATCATCGCACTTGGGGTCGCCGTCTTGTTCGCGGGTGCGACAGTAGCCTTTGGATTGTATTCCCGCGATGCCGCCACCATCACTGCGACTGAGACCGCCATGCCAAGCGATCCTGCCGCCCCAACATCGCCTCTTACTACGCCCGAAACTGGTTCGTTTGCCCCAACATTGATCCTCGCTGGGTTAGCCGTCATCGCGCTCGTGGCCGCCGCCGTATTCCTGATCCGTGGATATACATGGGAGCGCATCCGTAACGAGCGTTCCTTTGAATTGCTCATGGTCGCAGGGACCATCGTCCTGCCCATGCTTACGCCATTTGCGATCAAGGCACTGGAAGGCTGGCTGCACGTCAACATCCCCACCACCGCGCCCGAAGTTCAAGCATTGAGCGGTGACATAAAATCCATCCTCACCATCGGTGGGCTGCTGATTCTCATGTTCATCATCTCTGCTGTGGTGGGTCTGATCTGGAACAAGGAAAAATGGTGGAAGATCGCCTTGATCTTCTGGGTACCGTTCACAATTCTTTACACCACTGTATTCACCAACAGCGACGGTTTTTTTACTGGCACCATCGGCTCTCTCGGCTATTGGATCGTTCAGCAGGATGTCCAGCGCGGAAGCCAGCCCTGGTATTACTATTTGCTCGTTCAAGTCCCCGTCTACGAATTCCTACCTGCGCTCGGATTCCTGCTGGCACTTGTCCTAGGTTTCCGCCGCAGGATCTTCCCCAGCATAGAAGAGGATGTGGTCGATCAGAATGAAGAAGTGATCAATCTTTTATCGGAGAATGAAACCGACACCGAGGAAAAGAATTTCCCGAACACCTTTAGCCTGCTTGTCTGGTGGAGCATTATCAGTATGGTCGCCTTCACCTATGCAGGTGAAAGGATGCCCTGGCTCACCCTTCACATCACCCTGCCGATGATCCTTATCACAGGCTGGGCACTGGGGCGCATCATCGACACGACCGATTGGGTAAAACTCAAGGAACAACGCATCCCGTTGACTCTCGCCACGCTGACTGTCTTTATCGTTAGCGTGATGGGTATGGTGCTTGCGCTCAATGGCTCCACTCCCCCATTCCAGGGCAAGGCGCTGGAACAACTGCAAGCCACCAGTGCATTCCTCCTGCCAACGATCATCGCCATCCTCAGCGCAGTGGGTGTTACTTACTTTTTCAAAGAGTGGACCTTCAAGGATATTCGGCACATATTTGTCCTGGTGATCTTCGCCTTTTTAGCAGTGCTGACAGGCCGCGCTGCATTTCGTGCTTCCTACATTACATACGATCAGGCAACAGAATTTCTTGTCTATGCGCATGGCGCGACAGGAATCAAAGAGATCATGCAGCAAGCCGAGGAAATTTCAAAGCGCACAACGGGCGGAATGAGTGTGGCCATTTCCTACGACGCCAGCGCGCCCAACACGGGCGTCTCATGGCCTTTCGTTTGGTATCTGCGTGATTACACCAATCAGCGTTCGTTTGACCAGCCTACGCGCGCCTTGCGCGATTCGGTCGTCATCATTGTCGATGAGAAAAATTTCGATAAGATCGAGCAGGCCATCGGTCCGGGTTATTACCGCGTGGATTACATCCGCATGTGGTGGCCGATGCAGGACTACTTCAATATTGTTGAAGAACGCGATCCCACCCAACCCTTCGATGAAAACTATGCCTGCAGTGGATTGCTTAGTTTTCTTAAACTGGTGAAATCGAAAGATTACACGACCTTTTGCGAAGCCTTCACCAACCCGCAGATCCGCGCTGGCGTCATTCAAATTTGGCTCAACCGTGATTACACCCAATATGCCGAAGCCAAGGGCCGCACAAATCTGACCCTTTCCACATGGGACCCATCTGCAAAGATGCGTCTTTACATTCGTCAGGATGTCGCTTCACAGATCTGGAATTACGGTCTGGCTCCGTCCGCCGCCGTGACTGTGGAAGACCCCACCGAAGGGAAGTATGTTCTGCTTTCAGCAGACCTGATGTTTGAATCGTTCGAACAACCATTAAATGCGCCGCGCGCGCTGGCCTTCGCTAGTGACGGGTCCATGTATGTCGCTGACTCTCGCAACCACCGCGTTATCCATATTGATCCGCAGGGCAAGATGATCAATCAATGGGGAACCTTTGCCGACGGCGTAAGCGTTGAAGTTGGCAACGGCACTTTCAATGAACCCTGGGGCGTTGCGGTTGGACCAGACGGCTCGGTTTATGTAACCGACACATGGAATCATCGCATCGAAAAATTCACCGCAAGTGGAAAATTCATTACCGCATGGGGCTCTTTCGGTCAGGGTGAAGCGCCTGATTCATTCTATGGTCCGCGCGGATTGGCTGTAGATGAACAGGGTAGAGTCTACGTGACGGATACCGGGAACAAGCGCGTGGTCGTATTTGATGCGGACGGCAATTTCATCACCGAATTTGGTTCTGCGGGTCTCGATGCAGGTCAGTTCGATGAACCGGTCGGCATCACCGTCGATAAAAATGGAACGGTGTACGTTGTCGACACATGGAATCAGCGCGTGCAGACATTCACCCGCGTGGAAACCGATGGCGCACTCACCTTCCTGCCCGCCAAACAATGGGATGTGTACGGCTGGTTCGGCCAGTCGGTGGATAACAAACCGTTCATCGCCGTGAACGATGAACTGCATGTCTTCATCACAGACCCTGATGGATACCGCGTAATGGAATTTGACCCGAACGGGGAACTCCTCCGTACCTGGGGTGATTTCGGCGACTCAGCCGCAAACTTTGGGTCACCCTCCGGGATCACGATTGACAGTGAAGGCCACGTTTGGGTCACCGATAGTTTGAACAATCGCATCATGCGATTTACATTGCCGTAGTCAGATCGTTTCAAAATCAAAAAGCAAACTCCGGGTTTTCTGTAGATTCGGAGTTTGCTTTTTGTCTACGACTATTTTTTAGCTTGCGAGGATTTTTTTCTGGTGTATAATCCGCCGTGCTTTATAAAAAAACATCCTCCGAGGGAGACTAATGAAACTCCACGAATACCAATCAAAGACAATTTTTTCAAAGTATGGCATCCCGATTCCCAAGGGAAGGGTTGCGGCTACCGCTGATGAGGCAAAACAAATTGCTGAAGAGTTGGGTGGCCGCGTTGTTATTAAATCACAGGTGTTGGTCGGCGGACGCGGCAAGGCGGGCGGCGTAAAACTTGCCAAAGACTCCGCTGAAGCGGAACAGCTTGCCACGCAGATTCTGGGCATGGAGATCAAAGGCCTGCCCGTCCGCAAGGTGCTTGTTGATGAAGCCTCCGCCATCGATCAGGAGATCTACTTCGCCATCACCGATGACCGCGCTGCCAAGAAGCCCGTTATGATCGCTTCCGCTGCGGGCGGCATTGATATTGAAGAAGTAGCCGCAAAGACTCCTGAAAAGATCATCAAGGTTCATATCGATCCCCTTCTCGGTCTGCGTGAATATCAGGCCCGCGATGTCGCTGTCGCCATCGACCTGCCGCGCGAGTACTGGAAGGATTTCGTCAAGATCGCCATGGGCTTATGGGAAGTCTACAAGAATTCAGACGCCACCCTGGCCGAGATCAATCCGCTTGTCATTACAAAAGATAAGAAGATGATCGCGCTTGATGGCAAGATGATGATCGACGATAACGCGCTCTTCCGCCAGCCCAACCTGACCGAGTTGCGCGACACCGACGAAGATGCGCCCTCCGAGATCGAAGCGCGCAAATACGGTCTCTCCTTCATCAAGCTCGATGGCAACATCGGCTGCATGGTCAACGGCGCAGGTCTGGCCATGACCAGCATGGACGTGATCAAACTTTTCGGCGGCGAACCAGCCAACTTCCTCGATGTGGGCGGCGGCGCCAGCTCAGAAAAAGTAGCGGCTGCCATGCGCATCATCCTCACCGACCCAAGCGTAAAAGCCATCCTCTTCAATATCTTCGGCGGCATTACCCGCTGTGATGAAGTTGCCCGCGGCATCCTTGCGGCGATGGAAGAAGTCAAGCCGAAGGTTCCAATGGTCGTGCGCCTTGTCGGCACCAATGCCGAAGAAGGCCGCCGCCTGCTCGAAAATGCAAATATGATCACCGCAGAAACCCTCGCCGACGCGGCGAAGAAATCTGTTGAAGCCGCGAAGAAAGGGAGCTAATCCATGAGCATCTTAGTAGACAAGAACACACGCCTGATCGTTCAAGGGATTACAGGCAATGAAGGTTTATTCCACACCACACAGATGGTCGCCTATGGCACCAATGTGGTCGGCGGTGTAACACCCGGTAAAGGCGGCGAGTGGGTGCTCGATGGAAAACTCCCTGTATTCGATTCTGTAAAAACAGCCAAGGAAGCCACCGACGCAAACGCGACGATCATCTTCGTCCCAGCCCGTTTCGCTCCCGATGCCATGTTCGAAGCCGCAGATGCGGGCATTCCGCTTGTTATCTGCATCACCGAAGGGGTTGCCGTGCAGGATATGATGCGCGTCCGCAACTACCTCGACCAGAAGAAGGTCCGCCTCATCGGTCCCAACTGCCCCGGTTTGTTGACTCCCGGCGAAGCGAAGGTCGGCATCATCCCCGGCGATATCGCCATCCCCGGCAATGTCGGCGTGGTCTCACGCTCCGGCACACTCACCTACGAAGTGCTGTACGCCATGAAGAATCTCGGCATGGGCGCGACCACCTGCGTAGGCATCGGCGGCGACCCGATCAACGGCACGAACTTCCTCGATGTCCTCGAAATGTTCGAGCACGATCCCAAGACCGAAAAGGTCATCATGATCGGCGAGATCGGCGGCAGTGAAGAGGAAAAAGCCGCGCAATACATCGCGGACAAAATGACCAAACCCGTTGCAGCCTTCATCGCAGGTCAGACCGCCCCCGCCGGCAAACGCATGGGACACGCAGGCGCGATCATCGAAGGCGGAGCAGGCACAGCTGCAGACAAGATCAAAGCCCTCGAAGCCGCTGGCGTCAAAGTTGCCAAACACCCGGAAGAAATTCCGACCCTCCTGCAATAAATTCCCTTCGTTTTCCCGAAAGAACCTCGGGACAATGTGAGCGGGGTGGAAAAACGAAAAACACGCTCGATCATTCACTATCAAGAATCAATAGAGCCGCCCGACGACTGATGTGACAGGCGGCTCTAAGGTTATAATCGCTTTCAGTAATTTCGCGTTCTTACTTGGCGCCGCGATGCGCATCGATGTACGCAACAGCTTCGCCCACGGTCGTGATCTTCTGGGCATCTTCATCAGAGATCTCAGTGCCGAACTTGTCTTCGAAAGCCATGATCAGCTCAACCAGGTCGAGAGAATCGGCTTCGAGTTCCTCGCGGAAACGGGCTTCGGGTGTGATCTTTGACTCATCTGCACCAAGCAGGTCCTTTACGATATCTTTTAGTTCATTAAATGTGTCACTCATGACAACCTCCTGTTCAAATTTTGACTGGCTTATTGTAATCCGTCTAGTTGACATGTCAAGTCAGCTTTGGACTATCATACTCAGGAACACTGCCTTATGAAAAAAGTTGCGCCCATCGATCAAAGAAAAGCAGACCACATTAAAATCAACTTAGAACAGGATGTCCGCTCTGCATTGACGACTGGACTCGAAAAGTATCGATTCGTTCACGAAGCCCTGCCCGAACTCGATTTGGATCGCATCGACACAACCCTCAGCCTGTTCGGCAAAAAACTGGCATCCCCCACCCTCGTCAGTTCCATGACCGGCGGCACCTCCGAAGCCGAGACCATCAACATGCGCCTCGCCGAAGCCGCGCAGGAATGCGGACTCGCCATGGGCGTCGGGAGTCAGCGCGCCGCCATCGAACACCCCGAACAAGCCGCTACATTCCAGGTGCGCCGTGTCGCGCCAGACATCCTGCTCTTCGCCAATATCGGCGCTGTGCAATTCAATTACGGCTACGGCATTGACCAGTGCCGCAAAGCCGTCGAAATGATCGAAGCCGATGCGCTTTACCTGCATTTGAATCCAGTGCAGGAAGCCGTGCAGGATGCAGGCGATACGAATTGGGTCGGCCTCGCAAAGAAGATCGAAGAAGTTTGCAAAAAACTCGAAGTCCCCGTCATTGCAAAGGAAGTCGGCTGGGGAATTTCAGAACGCACAGCCAAAATCCTCGCCGAGTGCGGCGTGGGCGCCATTGACGTGGCAGGCGCAGGCGGCACAAGCTGGTCACAGGTGGAAATGCACCGCGCCCCCGATGAATTCACCCGTCACCTCGCCGCCACCTTCGTCGGCTGGGGAATTCCCACTGCAGAATCAATTGTCGGCGTGAAAAGAGCCGTGCCCGAAATGAGAGTCTTCGCCAGCGGAGGCATCAAAGACGGACTCGACATCGCCAAATGCATCGCCCTCGGCGCATCTCTAGGCGGCATGGCGGGTCAGTTCCTCAAAGCCGCCGCCATCTCCACCGAGAATGTCGTTGAGTCGATGGAACTCATCAAGCGGCAGATCGAAGTCACGATGTTCGCCACGGGGGCAGGGACGCTGGACGAGTTGAGGGCTGGCAGGTTGGCACAAATATAAGAACTCAAAAATCGCTTGAAATAAAACAAGTAGTGAAAATTCCTGTCGTATAATAAGCGGACAGTGGCTCCAGCATCAACTTGGGGAATCAGCAGGTTAGCACGGACATTATCGGTGATGGCTATGAATTTCTGATCAAGAAATTTGCAGACGCGACCAACAAAAAGGCGGGCGAGTTTTATACGCCGCGCAGCGTCGTGCGTTTGATGGTGGACATCCTCAATCCCAAAGAGGGCGAGACAGTATACGATCCCGCTTCAGGACACAGGCGGTGGGCCGTTCGGTGCTGTGGAGCATGTCCGTGCAAAGGGCGGCGATCCGCGTACGTTTCGGCGGGGAAACTCTATGGACAAGAAAATCTAACCACGGCATCCGTCGCGCGCATGAATCTTCTTTTGCATGGCATGGAAGATTTTGTCGTCGAGCGCGGAGATACGTTGCGCAACCCCGTTTTCACTGACCCTAGCACAGGCGGGCTGGCAACCTTCGATTGTGTGATTGCCAACCCGCCGTTTTCGTTGGAACAATGGGGACGTGAGATTTGGGAAAGCGATCCGTGGGGACGTTCGTTTGCGGGCTTACCCACTGACTCAAACGCGTATTCTACCTGGGTGCAGCATATGGTCAAATCAATGGCGGAGAAAAGCGGACGCATGGCTGTCGTCCTGCCGCAGGGGGACATTGTCTCCGTGGTGGCGTTGAAGGGCAGATCCGCAAGCATTTGTTGAGCAGGATTGCGGGAGTCCGTGATCGGGCTGGCGCCGAATAATCTGTTCTATGGGACGGACCTCGCCGCTTGCGTTCTCATCCTCAAGAAGAAGAAACCAAAGAACGAAAAACAAAGTGTTGATCGTGGACGCGTCGTCGCTCATAGCGCAAGGGACGCGCACAGAACTATCTCGACCTGAACACGCGGAACAGATCGCCGCGTGGGCAAATCAATTCGAAGAGATTCAGGATCGGGCGCGGTGGTGGCGCTGAGTCGGGGATCAAAGAAGAAGATTGACGTTGAACATTTCTCGTTACGTGCTGCCGCCCATCGGCGAAGACATCCCCGCCTTTGGACGTGGCGATTGAAGATTTCAAATCTGCATGGGGACGGGCGTGTGGAAGCCGAAGCAAATTGCGGACATTGTTGAATGTGGGCTGGCCCAATGACCGACCGCCCGACCCAACCCGAACTCGATCCTACCTATGGGGCGCGCGATCATCCTGCGCGGGACTGGTGGACGCGGGCGATTACAAGCAGTACATCTTTCCGCTGCTGTTCTATAAGCGTCTCTCGATGTGTGGGACGGACTGCGCTGAAGCGTTTGCAGAGACCGAAGACAAAGACTACGCCGAGCAGATGGCGAATGAGGTTTGTCATCCCGCCCAAAGCGCATTGGAACGATGTGCGCGAGAAGGCAGCGATGTGGGCAAAGCCATCCAGAATGCGTTTCGGGCGATCGAAGCTGCCAACCCCACAAACTGACGGATCTTCGGTGACGCGCCGTGGGATGAAACAAGGAGCGCCTGCTCCACCACACGCCTCAAGAATCTGCTGGAGCATTTTGCAAAGCAATCGCTTTCGTTGACTCACCAACGCCTGAAGATGAGTTACAACGGCTACGAATTCCTGATCAAGAAATTCGCCGATGACAGCGGACATACTCGCGCAGGAGTTTTACACCAACTGCACCGTGGTGCATTTGATGGTGCA
>NZ_JADJKT010000044.1:0-21168 GCF_016705895.1 Candidatus Villigracilis affinis
GTAGGGGCGACGCATTGCGTCGCCCCTACATTGCCGTCACGAATTACAACAATGGATTAATTGGGTTGTTCTCGTCATCATCCCACAAGGAGGGATTCGCTTCGATGTAATCGGTTTTGTTTTGCAGGTCTTTTTCATCACGAATAATGTGTTCGTAATAATTTCTTTGCCAGATACCAGTGGCATTATATTCCTTATTGATGCGATATGAAACGGCGGATTTGAATGATCCAATAATTGCGCCCAATGATTTCGGTTTTGGTCCCTTGGGACGATTGTCGGGCGTGGTAGGGGCGACCCATTGGGTCGCCCCTACGTTGGACGTCAATTCGTCGTTGTGTATCGCAATAATCCCATGCGCATGATTTGGCATAATCACATGTGCGCCCAATTCCACGAATGGGAAATGATCGGGAATGGCACGCCAACATTCATCCGCGATTTTGCCAAATTCGTTCAAAAACATTTCTTCGTTCACGATTTCGCCGAACAAACAATCGCGATGATACGTAACAATGGTCACATAATACGCGCCTTCCCGCGAATAATCATATCCCTGCAGGCGAATGGATTTTCGATGGTGCTTTTTGGGGTCGAATTTTGTGCGTTTGTCACTTGCCATGTTTTTCCCTTGCACTGTAGGGGCGACGCATTCCCACAAGGGGACAATGTGCATCGCCCCTACTTATACGTATAAAAACCTCTGCCAGTCTTTCTTCCCAAATAGCCCGCATCCACCATCTTGCGCAGTAAATACGCGGGGCGGTATTTATCTTCGCCCAAATCTCTTTGCAAAACTTCCATCACAAATAAAACCACATCCAGCCCGATCAAATCCGCCAGGGTGAGCGGTCCCATCGGATGATTCATGCCGAGCTTCATCACCTGGTCAATGGCTTCAGGCGTGCCGACATTTTCCTGCAAGGCGAAAATCGCCTCGTTGATCATCGGGCACAGGATGCGATTCGAAATGAACCCAGGCGAGTCGTTGGCTTCCACGGGTTCCTTGCCCATCACCTTGCACAAGTCCATGATGGTCTTGGTCGTTTCGTCGGATGTGCCAAGTCCGCGGATGACTTCGACCAGTTTCATCAACGGCACGGGATTCATGAAATGCATTCCGATCACTTTATCGGGACGGCTGGTCACTGCTGCGATCTTTGTGATCGAAATCGACGAAGTGTTGCTTGCCAAAATCACGCCTTCGCGGGCGTTGGCATCCATGTCTTTGAAGATCTTGAATTTCAATTCGGGGTTTTCGGTGGCGGCTTCGATGACGAGGTCGGCGTCTTTCATCGTGTCCATGTTGCTCACGAATTGGATCGCATCTGCCGAGGCCTTTTGCTCCGCGGTGATCGTCCCTTTTTCCAGCAATTTCCCCGTGGATTTGGCGATGGTCGCCTTGGCTTTCTCCAGTGCGGCAGGCATCACGTCCATGCAGGTGACTTGATAGCCCGAGGTCGCCGCAACCTGTGCAATGCCGTTGCCCATGGTCCCTGCGCCGATGACGAAAATGTGTCGAATAGTCATATAGTCTCCTTAGTTGCGCGGGCGGGATTCTTTTCTTCCACAACTTCATATTATTCTGAATCTGCTCAATATGCCCTGGGATATGTCCCGAATAAATATTGATCCACTTCTCGAAGGTGTATTGACCTTCCATTTCGGGGTGCTTGAGCCAATGGCTGAACACTTCCTCGGGCTGGCGTTTCAGCAGTGCGTAGGTTGTTTTTCTTGCAATGCGTGTGGCTTCCAACGCGTCTTCGAGGTCCATGTCGTGGTAGTTCAATTCAATGGCCCACTTATCCTGATCGTAACCCATCAACGTGCCGCCTGGCTCTACGATCAATTTGCGCGCACGCAGGGCGGCATTGGTTTCACTGTCCGCAATGTGGATGATGATCTCATGCACGCTCCACTCTTTCGGCTCAGGCTTGAACTTCATCGCCTCTGCTGGCACTTCAGCCAGAGCGGCTTTCAATAAGTCGAATCCACGCCCGTACAGTTCGATCTTTTCGTTGCGTTCTTGTGTGTCCATTTGTTGTGTCCTCAAATCTTTACCAGTTAACAGGTTTGAATGTTCCAACCTTCTAACTTGCCAACTTTCTAACCTTCCAACTCCACCGCCATCGCCACAGCCTCACCGCCGCCGAGACAAAGCGATGCAATGCCGCGTTTCAGGCCGCGATTCTTCAAGGCGTAGATCAACGTCGTCAACACGCGTGCGCCGCTGGCACCGAGTGGGTGACCGAGGGCGATCGCGCCGCCGTTCACGTTGACCTTGTCCCAGTCCCAGCCTTGATCGGCGAGGGCGTAACCATCTGCAAGCACTTGCGCGGCAAAGGCTTCGTTGACTTCAATGAGATCAACGTCGCTGAGTTTCCAGTCAATTTTCTTGAGCAGTTTGGGAATTGCATAGGCAGGTGCGGCGAATAAATACTTCGGCTCCAATGCCGCCTGCGCGTAGCCAGCAATGCGCGCGATGGGATTGAGATTATTTTTTTCTGCATAAGCGCGTGACGAAATCACAACTGCCGCCGCGCCGTCATTCATGGAGGAAGCGTTGCCTGCGGTCACTTTCCCGTCCGCTTTGAAGGCGGGCTTGAGTTTCGCCAGCGACTCCAGCGAAGTGTCCTTGCGCGGACCTTCGTCCCTGTCGAAAATGGTCACTTCCCCTTTTCGTCCAGGGATTTGCACAGGAACGATCTCGGCGCTGAACATGCCTTTTTCTTGAGCCTCAACAGCTTTCAGGTGAGAGCGAAGCGCAAATTCATCCATTGCGGCGCGGGTCACTTCATATTCATCCGCAATGAATTCAGCGGCCATGCCCATGCCCCAATTCTCAAAGGGATCCCAAAGACCATCATTGAGCAGGGCATCGGTGAGGGCTTGATTGCCGAACTTGAGTTCGCCCGAACGCCCGCTGACGAGATACGGCGCGCGGCTCATCGACTCCATTCCGCCTGCTACAAATAAATCGCCATCTCCAGCGCGGATGGCTTGCGCCGACATCATCGCCGCCTTGAGGCCTGATCCACATACCTTGTTAATTGCAGTGGCGCTGACAGTGGCGGGCACGCCCGCAAAGATCGCCGCCTGTCGCGCAGGCGCCTGACCATTGCCGGCTTGCACCACATTGCCCATCAAAACTTCTTCAATATCTTTGGGGTCGATTCCCGCGCGTTCCACCGCCGCTTTGACGGCAACCGCGCCGAGTTTTGTTGCGGAGATTCCGCTCAGTCCGCCCTGAAATTTTCCTACGGCGGTTCGTGCCGCACTTAGAATCACTGCATCATTTTCTTTGCTCATGGGGTTCTCCTGTTGGTGATGCGGCAATTATAAAGCCAACGTCTCAGACGTTGGCTTTATGAATTCGATATGTTTTATAGGGTTGGAGTGGCTGCTGGCTGATCGGGTGTTCCAAAATACCCTGCGCCTGCCCCTGCCCCGGCGGCGAGTGCCGCGCCGAAGATCCCGAAGCATAGACCTGTGCCGAGCCCGGAGAGATAGAAAATTGCCATCATGGACGGATCATCGCCTGTCGGTATGGTTCCAAATGGAAGTTGCGTCCCCGAGGTTTGCATTAAGACGAGGGCGATCACGCCGCCGATCATCTGACCGATGATCATTAATCCGCCCGCAATGCCTCCTGCGATGGCTCCTGCTCTGGCTCCATCGGCCTTGGTTGTTTGTTTTTCCTGATTTGCGGTGAGGAACCCTGCCACCCCTCCAGCCAGCATCGATGCAAATGGTCCGCAGAGCCCGATGAATCCGGAAACGCAAACATTCAACACCAAACCTACCACACCTACGATCAAACCCATTTTAATTCTTGGTTGCATAATAAGCTCCTTTTGGTTTTTTCTATTTTCTCATAACAATGGTGATATGTCATTCCCAGCTTGTTTATGAAACTTATATTACAATTTCACCCATGAATGAACTCAACTCCCTCTATGACCTGATCGGCGGCGAGACAGGCGTCCGCACCCTGGTTGAAAGATTTTATGACATTATGGATTCCTCGCCCGAGGCGAAGGACATCCGCGCATTGCACGCGGCGAGCTTGACACAATCACGCGAAAAGCTTTTTCTCTTCCTCACAGGCTGGTCAGGCGGACCTCCGCTCTACATTGAAAAATACGGGCATCCCCGCTTACGTCAGCGTCATATGCCATTTTCCATTGGCGGCATCGAGCGCGACCAATGGCTGTGGTGCATGAATCAAGCCGTTGACGAGATGAATGTCCTCCCCGCTGTGAAGGAGCATCTCAAAACCCGCTTTGCCGAAGTGGCAGATTTTATGAGGAATAGGGAAGAAGGATAAGCACGACTTGCCCAATGGCCCATCGTTTGCTACTCTCCAATATTCTTCAATGCCTCACGCCGACTTAAAGGATGCAGTTCCTTCGTTGCTTTGACAAACTTTTTCACGGGGGATGGATGGGTGTGTGCATATTGACGTAACGCCCAGCCAATGGCCTTGTTGATGAAGAATTCGTCTGAGCCGAGATTTTCCTTGACGATTTCGGACAACAGGTCGAAGTCGGTTTCTTCTTTATAGCCAAGTTGAAAGAGCAAGGTCGTGCGGCGCAGCCAAAAGTTTTTAGATTTTCGCCACTTTTTCAGGTATTTTTCACGGACCTTGGGAAACCGCTTGAACTGAGACCCCACTGCATGGCCAGCCAGCGTATCCACGGTGTCCCACCATGATTTTGTCACCAGTAAATATTCAATGGTTGTGATGAATTCAGGCCCGACCGTCTTTTCGAATTTGCCCATCAAGCCCATGGCGGCGTATTGAAATTCACGCTGGGGCAGTGACCACAGGTCACGCACGATCACGTCCAGTTTTTCCAGCGGGGGAAGTCCGTGTTCGGCGATGAATCCCTTCATCAGCGCCGCACTTTGCGGCGTTTTGATTCCGAGGTATTCGAATTGGTCGCGCATGTATTTCTTCATCGGCCCTGCCTGCGCGGGGTTTGCATTTTCCTCAAAAAGGGATTTCAAGGCGAGGGAATATTTGTGCGACCTGCGGGGGGGGGCAAGCCAGTATGTCTATTGAAAAGGCAAGGGGGGGGTGAATGCATCCCGTACCCGCCTGTAAGTATCTTCGAGCGCCTCGGGCAATACGCGCGTTTCGCCAACAGAAGACATGAAGTTTGTATCGCCTGCCCAGCGCGGCACAATGTGAATGTGGACATGTCCCAGCACGCCCGCCCCCGCCGCTTCGCCAATGTTGATGCCCATGTTGAACGATTGTGTTCGATACACCTTGCGCAGAATGGTGGTGCAGTGTGAGGCCAGCTCCATCATTTCGGCGCGGGTTTCGGCGTCGAGTTCTTCGAGGTTGGATGTGTGTGAAAAGGGGATGACCATCAAATGTCCGCTGGTGTAGGGGAAGCGGTTGAGGATCACATACGCGTTCTTTCCGCGGAAGGCGATGAGATTTTCTTCGCTGTCCGTTTTGGCTTGTGCGATGCAAAATACACAGCCGTTCTCTTTTGTGTGATTTTCGATGTATGACATGCGCCAGGGTGACCAGAGATGATTCATGGGAGTTCAGGGATGAATTATAAAGGATGAGGGATGAAAGAAGAAAGATGTTTTTTGATTGCTCTTTTATCCTTTTCTTTCCACTTCCACATTCATCCTTTTTAAGTTATCCTCGCAATCCATGCAGCCGACCCTGTTTTCCTCTGTCCATCTTACGGTCTCCCAACTTACCTTCCATATTCGCAAACAGTTGGAAGATGATCCCACATTGCAGGACGTTTGGGTGGATGGTGAGATCTCCAACCTCTCGAAGCCCGCTTCGGGTCACATCTATTTCACGCTGAAAGATAAAAACGCCTCACTTCGCTGTGTGATCTGGAAACTGGATGCGGCGCGTTTGCGTGTCAACTTGCAGGATGGCATGGCTGTGGAAGTTCATGGCAGGATCACGGTCTACGAGCCGCAGGGACAGTATCAACTTATCGTCAACCTCGTACAACCTAAAGGCGAAGGCAGGTTGTATCAGGAATACATGCGCCTGAAAGCCATGCTCGAAGCTGAAGGACTGTTCGATTCTGAGCGTAAGCGTTCCATCCCTGAGCGTCCGCAAACGATCGGCGTTGTCACCTCCGCGACGGGTGCGGCGCTGCGCGACATGCTCAATACATTGCGTCGCCGTCTGCCGTTGGCGCGCGTCATTCTTGCGGCTTCCCCTGTGCAAGGTGTGGAGGCCCCGCCCGCTTTGGTCAATGCGCTGGTTTCGCTCAACAAGCAAAACCCCGATGTGATTTTACTTGCCCGCGGTGGAGGCTCCATCGAAGACCTGTGGGCTTTCAACGATGAGCGGGTCGTGCGTGCCGTGGCCGATTCAAAAGCGCCCATCATTTGCGGCGTGGGCCACGAAACCGACTTCACCCTGTGCGATTTCGCCGCCGACCTCCGCGCCCCGACCCCAACGGCCGCTGCGGAACTTGCCACCCAAACAACAGTAGATGACCTTCGCGCACAACTTGACTATTACACCGCGCGCCTCACAGACTTAACCTCGAACCTGCTCGCTGAACAAAAGGCGGGACTCTCCGCTTTGGCATCGCGCCTGAAATACGTTTCCCCAGAACGCCGCATTCAATCTGAATATCAGCACCTCGACGAGCTTTCCCGCCGCGCATTTTCCGCCATGAATCACCGCATCCAATTGCAGGCTTCCCGCGTAGATGGAATGTCAAAACGCTTGCAGTCTTTGAATCCCGAAGGCGTCCTCTCGCGTGGATATGCTATTATCACCCGCAAGGACGACGGCAGGGTTGTCGGCAAAGTTTCCGATGCTGGCGGCGAAATGAAGGTGCGAGTCAGCGACGGCGAGTTTGATGTAAGTCGAAAATCATAATTTGTTATTCGTAAAAATACCAAATTGAGTATCGGAGTTAATATGGCCAAGACATCTGTCAAAAAATCAGAAAAATCCATAGAGGAGTTGACCTACGAAGAGGCACTGGTAGAGCTTGAGCAGATCGTTGAAGTGTTGGAAGGGGAGCAGAATCCACTTGAAGAGTCGATGAAACTGTTTGAGCGGGGTCAGGCCCTGGTCAGGCAATGCGGCGCACTGCTTGAGTCAGCCCAGCTTAAGGTGCAGAAACTCGCTGGAGATTCCCTGGTCGGCTTCGAGGAAGATTCGGAATGAATCTGGCTACTCTTCTCGAAAACAAAGTTTTGATCGCCGTGCTGGCGGGCTGGTTGATCGCGCAGGCGCTGAAGATCCCTACGGAGTATTTGCGCTCACGCCGCTGGATGTGGGCCATGTTCTTTGCTCCAGGCGGCATGCCTTCCTCTCATTCCGCCTTGATGGTTTCAGGGACAGTTGCCGTCGGCTTGTATCACGGTTTTGATAATCCGCTTTTTGGGGTGGCGGTGGCGATCACCATGATCATCGCCCATGATGCCGCGGGTGTGCGCAGGCAGGCTGGCATGCACGCGGAAAGAATCAACGTGCTTTTCGAGGAATTGCTCAAGGGTCATATGTGGGACGAAAACGAATTGAAGGAAGTCATCGGTCATACCCCGCTCGAAGTGGTTGGCGGCATTTTGCTTGGCTTCTTCGTAGCCATCATGCAATGGTTGATCTGGCCGTAAATAAATCCCCACTTAATTATTTTCTTTCGTCTATCGTCCTTCCTTTTTTCAGGAAGGACGATTTTTAATTCCGTTTTAGTCTTCTCAATACCCCGCTGACGATATATTGCAACTCAGGCACGCGCAGTATCCATAACATGCCAAAGTAAATCCCGCCGCCGATCATCACGCCGATGAGGGCGAGAATCCATGTGCTCAAGTTTTTCCCAACAGAAAGCCAGCCAAAAATTGATAAAGCCATGACTATAGCGGCCGCAGTTGAAGGAATGACCCCGCCCATAATGTGCGGACCTTCGATGCCTTTCAGACGCTTTCGCATTACGATGAACAATGTGGCCGCCTCAAGCGCAGTTGCAAAAGAATTCGCCAGTGCCAATCCGCCATGCGGCATCCAGCCGATGGATGCGAATAATTTTGCGAACAGAATACTGAATAATACGTTTAGTCCCATCGCAATGGTGCCGATGATGACGGGGGTCTTTGTATCGTGCTGTGCGTAAAAGGCGCGGGTCAAAATTTCCATGATGGAGTGGCCAACAATTCCTGCCGCGTACCACAACAACGCCCATGAAACGATCTGCACATCGTTGCCATCGAACTTTCCACGCTGATATAGCATCGAGATGAGCGGCTCGCGCAGGAGCATTAAGCCAATACTGGCAGGCAGTGCCAAAAGAATAACGCCTCGCAGAGACGACGCCAGGGATGTGCGCATCTCGTCTGTTTGACCGAGTGCGTGTTGCGCCGAAAAAGTTGGCATCGCAGCGATGGCCACTGACTGTGCAATGGCCGCCTGCGCCATGAGCATGAGTGAAAATCCATAATACAAGCCAGAGACGCTTCCGCTTGCCATTTGAGAGGCCAGCCAGGTGTTTACCCAAAAATTCAACTGCACCACGGCCACACCGATCAGGCGCGGTCCCATCAGCAACAAGACCTGACGGACGTTTGAGTCTTGCAAACCGAGAGAGATGTGGAAAGCAGAAAAGGATGAGTGGCGGGTAATAAGTTTTACAAGGGATGGAAGTTGAAGTGCTACGTACAATACAGAGCCGATGACCACGCCCCAGGCAAGCCCGTAGATTCCAAGAGATGGAGCGAGCACAATTGCGCCGAAGATAATTCCGATTTGATAGAAGGCGGGAGTGAGGGCAGGAAGTAAAAAGACCTGATGAGCGTTCAGGATGCCGACGAATAATCCGCCGATGCCGAAGAGCACGGCGGAGATCAGTTGAATACGCAGCAGGGAAATGGTCAGCGTGAAGAGTTGCGGATCACTGGAAAGGCCCGGGGCCAGCGCGTAGCGGACCACTTGCGGGGCGAACACTGCCACTAGTAGCGCGAGCAGGCTGAGGGTCAGTGTGACCGCGTTTGCGATCGAAGAAGCCAGTCTCCAGGCCGAGTCCTTTTCGTTTTTGGCGAGCAGTCCCGTAAACATCGGAATGAAAGCGGAACCAAGCGCACCACCTGCCACCAGCAAAAAAAGAGTTTCGCTGACACGATTGGCGGCGAAGAATGCATCGAGTTCGGGGGAGGCTCCAAACGCGCGCGCAACGATGACACCGCGCGCAAGCCCGGTAATTTGCCCAAGTAAAATGGCAAACATCACCGTGCCAGCCGCGCGCGCGATCTGGCGATTCGCATTTCCATTTGTTTCTGTCATAGGGTGGCGGGATTATAATCGTTTTGGGAGAATTCCATGAAAAAGACCTTGAGCCTGCTTTATATTTTTGTTTTACTGACTGCATGTACTTCGATCTCGGGAACGACTCCGACTCCGCCGCAAGTTGATACGGTGATCGAATCGGATTTCACTACAACCTTGACTCTGGTTACGCTTGGCGCCGGGCGCGGTGTTCGCGGCGATTGGTTTGAGCTTTATTTTACCGACCCCACCAGCCCGCTGGCTTCTCAGGAAACAGGCGGCCCCGATGGCCCGCTTGCCAATGCCATCGATGAAGCCCGCCTGAGTGTGGATGTTGCGATTTACAGCCTGAGCTTGAACAGCATCCGTGACGCATTGTTGCGTGCGCATGATCGCGGTGTTCGGGTGCGCATGGTCATGGAAAGCGATAACCTTGACCGCTCCGACCCGCAAAAGCTGAAAGATGCGGGTATTCCTATTTTAGGCGACCGCCGCGAAGGTTTGATGCACAATAAATTTGTGGTGATCGATAATTCAGAGGTTTGGCTGGGTTCGATGAATTTCACGGATTCAGGCGCATATGCCGATAACAACAACCTGATGAAGATCCGCTCGACGAAGGTCGCCGAAAATTTCACAACCGAATTCGAGGAAATGTTCGAAGACGATATTTTCGGCCCTGATGCAGGCTATGGCACCCCCAACCCGCGTGTGACCATTGATGGCACTCCCATCGACATTTATTTCTCACCCGATGATCATGTGCAGGCTGCGCTGGTGGATCTGATCGGCGCTGCGGCGCAAGATAGCATCTACTTTATGGCATATTCCTTCACCGCCGACCCGATCGGAAGTGTCATGCGGGTCAGTGCTGCCGATGGACTGACTGTGGCCGGTGTCATGGATGCTGACCAGATCAAGTCTAATCTTGGCACTGAATTTGACCCATTTAGCAAAGCCGAACTCGATGTGTATAAGGATGGGATTCCCGGTCTCATGCATCACAAGGTGATCATCATCGATAAGAGTATCGTGATATTTGGTTCATATAATTTCACCAACAGTGCCGAGACAAGGAATGATGAAACACTGGTGGTGATCTATAACCGCGACATTGCGGCACAATTCATGGAGGAGTTTCAAATCGTTTTCAAGGCGGCTCAATAAAGCCTGGTGTTGTTTTTCACAAGAATGAATTGAATTCGAAAATTGATTGGAGGAAGCCGTAACTTTTTCACCCCTATGGCGACTAGTGGTATGTAATCAAACTAAACCAAAAGAGGTGATAATCATGAAACAATTCTTCCGCTTTCTCAGACCCGCTCTCGTCCTGCTCGCCCTGCTGATGAACGCTTGCGCAGGCGCTCCCGCCGCCACAACGACCGATGCTGGCGCAGCCAAAGTTGAGGCATCCGCTGTCGAATTCACGGGTGTGATCGAATCCATCGATGGAAATACCTGGGTCGTCAACGGTCAGACCATTACAGTCGACCCCGCAATTGTACAAGCTGGCACTTATGTGGTCGGCGATACTGTCAAGATTGAAGCCTCAGTGGCTGAGGACGGTTCAATTGTTGTGACACGCATTGATACTCCGTCCGCAGATGATGGTAATACCAATACGGGCACAAACGACAATACCAACACTGGCACGGGTGATAACACCAATACTGGCACGGGTGATAATACCAACACAGGTACAGGCGACAACACCAACAGCGGTACCGACGACAACACCAACAGTGGTACCGATGACAACACCAACACCGACAATGGCAATGACGACAGTGAGGATGATGACTCCACTGACGGCAACAGCAACGACGACAATTCCAACGACGGAACTGACGACAACGGCAACGACGACAATTCCAACGACGGAACTGACGATAACGGCAACGACGACAATTCCAACGACGGAACCGACGATAACGGCAACGATGACAATTCCAACGACGGAACCGATGATAACGGCAACGATGACAACTCCAACGACGGAACTGACGACAACTCCAATGATGATGGTGATGACGACAATTCCAACGATGACGGCGACAACAGCAATGACGACAATTCCAACGATGGAAATACCAACGGCGGCTAATCGTCACTGCAACTGAAATTCAAATTGAACGGCTCGCCTGGAGTCAAGAGATCTTCAGGCGGGCTGCTCTTATTCTTCCGAGCAAGGGTATTTCAATGCAAAAACAGACTCTTTCCAAATTTCTTCCCCTGGCATTATTCATTATTTTTTTCGTCGGCATGGCTGCTGTTCAGTTTGCCACACCCGATATGCCCGACAACGATGGCTTTTATCACATCAAACTTGCATGGCTCATGCGCACGGAAGGTTTGAAGCCCGATTTCATCTGGCTGCCCCTGAGTATTCTCAGCGAAAAGGAATTCTACGACCATCATTTTCTTTTTCACGTGGCATTGATCCCCTTTACCTTCGGCGACCTGCACACAGGAGCCAAGTGGGCGGCGGTTACTTTTTCAAGCCTGGCTTTTTTGGCGGTCTGGTACTTGTTCCACCGCCAGCGCGTGCCCATGGCATGGTTGTGGGCAATGGCTTTACTGGGTATTTCTGATGCTTTTCTCTACCGTATGAGTATTACCCGCGCCCAATCACTCTCTCTCGCAATTCTGGCGATTGCGCTGGCCTGGATGCTCGAAGGGAAATACAAACACCTTGCGGTTCTCTCCTTTGTTTATGTTTGGGCGTACGATGCCTTCCCGCTGATGCTCTCGCTTGTCGTGCTGCACATGCTGGCCGTGGCCATGATCGAGCGTCGCCTGGAATATCGTCTGTTGCTGTGGGCTGGTATCGGTATCGCGTTGGGCGTGATCATCAATCCGTACTTCCCTGCGAACCTGGTTTTTACTTATCGTCACCTGCTGCCCAAGTTGGTGGAGGCTACCTCTGTCAGTGTTGGCAATGAATGGTATCCCTACGAAACAGCGCAGTTGTTGGAAAACTCCCTGCCCGCACTGGTGGCATTTGTCAGCGGAGCGCTTGCTCTCGGTTTGGCAGGCCGCAAAATGGATGTGCGAACCGCGACCAGCTTTTTGATCGCACTCCTGTTTGGACTGATGCTTTTTCAGGCACGCCGCTTCGTGGAATATTTCCCACCCTTCGCCTTGATCTTCGCCGCATTTGCCTGGGCGCCTCTCTTCGTGGACCCTGAGCCTGATCCTGTTTTCCGATCAAAACTGACCCGTTCAGTGTGGACCGACCTGCAAAGCAATATCCCCGGCATCCTGCTTACCTTGGCTGTGACGGCAGGTATGATCAAATCCATTCCCGCGGTGCAGGAGCAGATGCAGCGTTCCAAGTCTTACGATCTGTACGCGGGCGCATCTGCCTGGTTGGTCGAGAATACCGCTGAAGGTGAGCGTGTCTTTCAGACAGATTGGGATGATTTTCCGCGCTTATTCTTTTATAATACTCATAACACCTACCTGATCGGCCTTGATCCCACCTATCTGCAATTGTATGACGCGGAAATGTACGATACATGGGTAAACATCACCCGTGGGAAAACACCCCAGCCGTCCGAGATCATTGCAACGCAGTTCTCAGCCCGCTATGTTCATAGCGACTTGAATCACGACAATTTCCTGCGCGTTGCCGCTGAAGATCCTGGGTTGAGGGAGGTCTATCGCGATGGTCAGGCGGTGATTTTCGAGGTGATAGCACCTTAAGTATGTGAAGGAATATGATGAATACGCAAGCTGTACTTGTTGGAGAAAACCCTGAAATGAGAAGGTTGTCCATCTGCCTTTTCCTGATAGCCCCGCGCCACGGGAGCATCACAAAATACACCGCTGTACTATCTGATGGATTTGCCATGATGGAATCTGTTTCATGGCCTCCGGGAGACTCGTAACCTCATGCCAGCACCCGATACACAAAAGGAATTGGATGGGTTACAGAAGCTGGATGCGCAGACAATCGGTGCAGTCTATGACCAGTATTTTTCTGAGATCTATCGTTATGTTCGTTACCGGCTTGGCGATTCGACGGTAGCCGAAGACATTGCCAGTGATGTGTTTGTTCGTCTATTGGAAGCCGTCCAAAATGGACAGCCTCCGAAAACAAGTTTGAAGGGATGGCTGATCGGGACGGCCTCCCACATGGTGACTGATCACCTGCGGCGGAAATATCGCCGCCCGGAAAATGAACTCCACGAATCCATGGCGGATGCAGGTGAGAGCGTAACCTCCGAGGTGGATCAGCGCGAACAGAATCAAGCTGTGAATGAAGCGTACGCGCAATTAACTCCCGAACAACAGAATGTGCTCGCCCTGCGATTTGGACAGGGCTACTCTTTGGATGAGACTGCGGCCTTTATGAATAAGAATGTTAACGCGGTCAAGGCTCTCCAGTTCCGTGCGCTGGCTGCATTGCAGCGCGAGGTTGGTGAGGTGAACTATGAATAACTTATACGATATATTGGAAATTTGCATACAGGAACTTGAGAATGGCGCGGATATGGATGCCCTCCTCGCGCGTTATCCCAGCTTTGCTGGTGAATTACGCCCGATCCTGAAGGCTTCCGTCGAAGCACGGTCCATGGCTCAGGAACCTTCCCCGGAAGCTGTCCGCCGCGGGCGCGCCAAACTTTTGCAGCGCGCCTCCGAAATGCGCGAGGCGAAGTTCGCGCCGCGCAAAAGGGTGATTCCGTTCTTCCAACGTCTGGCGATCTCATTCACCATGACCGCCTTGTTCCTGGCAAGCGGAACAGGCTTGGTGGGAGCTTCGTCGACCGCTCTGCCCGGAGAGAATCTGTATCCCGTCAAACTCACATGGGAAAATGTGCGCTTGTTCTTTACATTTGACCATGCCACTCGGGAAATGCTTGAACACACCTTCGGAAATGAACGCCTGCATGAAGTCAGTGAACTGCTCAACGAAGGCAGGCATGAAACCATTCAGTTTTCAGGTATTTACATGAAGGTCAATGACCTTCACTATGTATCGGGTATTCAGGTCGCAATTCTCGATACAACATCGCTGCCCGTGGATGAACTGGTGAATGGGGTGGCGGTTACAGTCACCGGCCGCACCAACGCCGCTGGATTTGTGGATGCCGAATCGATCCAATTATTGCCGCCCGGAACAGTTGTCCCTGCTGGAAAGCCTGTTGAGGTTGACGATCACGAGCAGGGCAATATCAACATGAATGGCAACGACAATGGCAACCTGGACGAGAACGATAACGGCAATATCAATGAAGATGTCAGTGTCAACGAAAATGAGAATGGCAACGACAATGACAATCAAAATGCCAATGAAAACACCAACGACGACAACAATGGCAATGACGATGACAACACCGACGATGGCGACAATGAGAACGAGGACGGCGGTGGTAATGATAATGGCAACAGCAACGACGATGGCAATGACAATGGCGTCGATAATAGCAATGATAATGTCAACGAGAACGACAATATCAATGACAACGATAACACCAATGATAATGTGAATGACAACACGAACGACAACGTCAATGACAATACGAATGAGAATACCAATGATAATGTCAACGATGACACCAATACCAATGATGACAACAGCAATGATGATGATAATACCAACGACGACAATAATAACGACGATAACAGCAATGATGATAACGACAACGATGATAACAACAATAACGGCAAGACCACAGCGGCGTTTTTCGGGCGTGTAGAGGAGTTTCGCTCTCGAAAATATTTCCCCCGTGCATAAACCGAAAGCTCCTTTTTAATTTCTCCCCGCCCGTGAAATCAATTCCACGGGCGGTCTTTTTAAAGTACAAAAGAAATTTATAATCATTTTATGCGTACCCTGTTGAAATCCAATCTGGTGCGGATTTTGTTGCTGGCAGCCTCCGTTGTGCTGACTTTTCTTGTCTACACCTTCTACGACCTGCCTTCCATCCGTTTGATCCCTGAAAACTTGAACCAACCCAGCGTCCGCATCACGGACCGGGGTGGTCGGCTGCTTTATGAGATCATTCCCGCCACAGGTGGACGGAATGCCGTGCTATCGGTGGCGAATATTCCGCAATGCATGAAGGATGCGACGATTGCCGTGGAGGATGGGAATTTTTACAACAACCCCGGCGTGGACGTTGCAGGGATCATCCGCGCGTTGTGGATCAATATCCAGGGTGGGGAAACGCTTGCAGGAGGGAGTACCATCACACAACAGGTGGCGCGCACCCTGCTGCTAAGCGATGAAGTAACAGAGCGCACCCTGCGCCGTAAATTGCGCGAGTCCGTTTTGGCATGGCAATTGACCCGCGCCTACTCCAAAGACGAGATACTCGCCTTGTATCTCAATCAGATCTATTACGGCGGAATGGCCTACGGGATCGAAGCCGCAGCGCAAACCTATTTCGGTAAGTCCGCTTCTGATCTTTTGCTGCCCGAGTGTGCTCTGTTGGCTGGTTTGCCGCAGACACCGGGCGTTTACAACCCTTTCACCAATCCTGATCTGGCGCTGGAACGTCAAAAGGTTGTGCTGGGATTAATGGAGAAAAGTGGATTTCTCACTACTGAGCAGAGGGTGGATGCAGAGAATTCCCCGTTGAGTTACAACGCCGAGCCATATCCCATCGAAGCGCCGCATTTTGTCTGGATGATCAAAGACCAATTGGATGATCTTTACATGTCGGGTCAATTGAATACAGAGCAGAGTCTGGTGATTCGCACCACGCTGGATCTGAGCATGCAAAACCTTGCAGAAGAGATCGTCAAAAGGCGTATCGAGCTGTTCAAACCCCTCGAAGGCCAGATCAACCCCAACGTTAAGAATGCCGCGTTGGTCGTCCTCGATCCACACACTGGGGAGATTCTCACGCTCGTTGGCAGTGCCGATTACTTTGATGCATCCATTTATGGCGCGCTCAACATGGCAACTGCCCGAAGACAATCTGGCTCTGCATTCAAGCCCATCATCTATGCAGCCGCACTGGACCCAATGCATGTAAATGCGTTCACAGCCGCGACCTCCATCCTGGATGTTTCAACGACCTTTACGACAAAAGACGGCCAGCCGTATAAACCAGTCAACTATGATGGCAAAGAACATGGATTTGTGTCAGTGCGTGAGTCGCTGGCTTCTTCTTTGAATGTGCCAGCCGTGTTGACTTTGGAGCATGTGGGTATTGAAAATGTGGTCTCGCTTGCAAATCAACTTGGCATTCGTTCGTTGGACGAGCCGCGAAATTATGATCTCTCACTGGCACTGGGTGGCGGAGCGATGAACCTGCTTGAGTTATCGGGGGCGTATGCGGCTCTTGCGAACGAAGGCAGTTACGTACAGGTTACATCCATTCTTGAGATTCGCGATGCAGATGGAAATCTTTTGTATGAACCAGAACGGCCTGCTGCACGCCAGGTCATTGATCCGCGTGTGGCCTGGCTCATCTCCGATATCCTCAGCGACGATCACGCGCGTGCGACGGGCTTTAGTCTCAACAGTGTCTTGAAGCTTGATCGCACCGCCGCTGTAAAAACAGGCACCACCACGAACTTCCACGATAACTGGACCATCGGATACACGCCCGATCTTCTTGTAGGGGTGTGGGTTGGCAATAGCGATCGGGAAGCCATGCACAACGTTACAGGTCTCACAGGTGCGGCACCCATCTGGCATGAAACCATGCGCTCCATTTTACAAGGCAGACCCGATGTGAAATTTACCCAGCCCATCGGCCTTGCGCAACTGGATGTGTGCAGTCTCTCGGGCTTGCTTCCCACTGAGGCTTGTCAACATACAAAAACGGAATGGTTCATCGTGGGTACACAGCCCACTGCCTACGATACCTTTTATCAACGCTCAACTACAGGCGAGATCGTTTTGGCTCTTCCCATTGAAGCGCAGGCTTGGGCGCGTTCGCAAGGCCTGCCTTTATTGGATGAAGCCAATGGGAATCCGCTCGGCGCAGATTCCTTGACCCTCACATCGCCGATCGACAATACGACCTATCGCATCACCCCTAACCTTGACCTGAGTGCCCAACAACTATCATTCTCTGCGCCGACGGTGCCAGGCCTTGCCCAAATGACTTTCTTTGTAGATGGCATCCCGCTTGCAACGCTGTCTTCCCCGCCCTATCAGGTTTGGTGGACATTATCACTGGGCGAGCATCGTTTTTGGGTGGAAGGTGTAATGACAAATGGAGAAACGGTAAAAAGCAGTGTTGTGACGGTTGTAGTGGTAGAGTAGTGTGGATGGAAGGCTTATTTTCAAAGCGGTATAATTAAAAGAATCCAAATAACAGGAAGCCAAAGAAGAAGCCTATGACAAGAATCATGATCGTGGATGATGACATGGAGGCGACAAGTATTCTTTCCCGATTGCTTAAATTGGAAGGATATGAGCCGATTTCAGTGAATGACAGCACACTTGCAATTCAAAAAGCAAGCGATGTCAAACCTGATGTATTTCTGCTTGATTTGATGATGCCTGAATTGGATGGTTTCAAGTTATGCAGATTGCTGCGGGAAAACCGTGAATTTAGACGGACGCCGATTATTATCGTTACCGCCCTGAATAACATGGACAGCCGGGTTGTTGCGTACGGGGCTGGCGCCAATGACTATATTTCCAAACCCTATCTTCCCCATGAACTTGTCCTAAAGATCAGGGAACAACTGGCACGCGCCAAAGAGGGTTGGGATGACCCGTTCGAAGGCTTGTAATTTTATCGTTCGAATACCCGTTGAGGTTATTTTTGCAGTGAAAATTCAGCCACGATCGGGAAATGGTCAGAGCCTCCAGAGTCTTTCAGGATATAAGCGTTGGTGGGGATAAACTCCTCGCTGTGGAAAATATGATCGATCCGCCAAACTGGCCCCACTTGAAACCCCGAATCCATGAAGGTATATGGCGGGGCAGGGTAACTGAATCCAACTCCCCAACCCGCCTCCCAATAGGCGTCGGTCAAATAACGGTTGATTTTGCGATACGCTTCTGATTGATCTGTGGCATTCAAATCGCCCGCCACAATCAGCGGACCTTTTTCGCGGGCGATATCCGCCGCGAGAGCGGATATCTGCGCATCGTATTGTTCGGGCGGAATCAGAAACGGGGGAATCGGGTGGATATTCCAAACTGCTGCGAGCCCTTGCGGCGCTTTGATAATGAGTTTTTGAGTCCGTCCCTGGTCAACTTCGGCGCTGGTCCGTTTCATTGGGTATCGGCTGAAGGCCGCCTGACCGAAATCTTTTATCACCATATCCTTGTACGGATACAGGTCATCCAGCCCATGAAAAAGCGGTGAGCAGAGTGCGGGGGAACACTCCTGAATGAGCAGGACATCGGGATTCTCGCGGCGGATGACCTCGACAATTTCACCAACCTCAGGAATGCCATGCAGGTTGTAGCTCATGACTTTTACAGAAAATCCATCCTCTGGTGACGGGGTTGGGCGGTTTGGTAAATAGAGCGGTACGTAGGTGAAGACGATGATGAGGATGGAACTTGCCACTGCCAGAGCAAGCCATTTACGGCGTGTCATCCACGCGAAAAATAGCAGGGGGAGAAAAAGCAGCAGCAACCAGGCGAGGATATAGGCTGTCATTCTGACTGGCAGAAGCGAGTCTCCTGTCAACCATCTGGCTGGGTACAATAGCCATAGACCGATGCTGGGAATCCAGAACAATCCCTCCAGCAAATTGCGCGTGGCCGAGAATAGAACTTTTGGGTTCAGGTTTGGTTTTGTGAAATTGGTGGACATACTGGCCCTCTGTTTTTGTTTATTGTACCTCCCTTGCGCCTGTCAGGAATCCACTGTATCCTTGCGCCATGACATCGAATCATTCCAAAACTGTCTGGTCTTCTGAAGAAGGAGACCTTCGCAAAAAAGATGAAACCTCTGCCAGCGTCAATTCCCTGCCACCTCAACAGCAGACCATTTACCTGCACCGCGAGTCAAAAGGACGCGGCGGAAAAGGTGTGACCCTGGTCAAAGGGCTGGTGCTTTCCGAAGGGGATTTAATAACTCTGGCCAAGAAGCTCAAGCAAGCCTGCGGCAGCGGCGGCACCATCAAAGACGGGATCATCGAAATTCAAGGCGAACAGCGCGAGAAGGTCGCCGATGTGTTGCGCCAATTGGGTTATAAGGTGAAGATCGCCGGGGGATGATTTTTATAGCACAGGAGCGCGGACTTCAGTCCGCATTCCGCGTTAATGCCTGGGCGGGTCAATTGGCAGGTGCAGATAGAACGTACACCCGGGGAAGTTGACTTCGTCGTGGCCTGTGCTTTCCACCCATACTTTGCCGCCATGCGCCCTCGCCACGCCGCGGACAATGGCCAGCCCTGCGCCTGGTCCGCCGCCTTTGAAAGAAGTCTTCCCTGAAGAGTGAATGGACACATTCCCGACCTGATAAAACTTCTCGAAGACAAGTTCATGATGTTCGGCATCCAGACCGATGCCAGTATCCTGTATGCTGAGCTCGACCCCGGGAGCGTGATTGTCCATCAGGACTGGGCGCGACCGCAGGATGACCTTCCCACCGTCGGGTGTGAATTTGATCGCGTTGATGATGAGATGATACAAGGCCTTTTGAATCAGGGAGGGGTCCGCGTTGATGGCGGGGGTGTCTTCATCCTGTTCGACAATGATCTCGATGTTGCGGTCTTCGACGGCCTTGCGGAAATCGCCTGAAAGCTCGTGCAGGATCCGTTTCAGCGGCACGGGAGCGGGGCTGATACGCAGTTGTTCATTTTCGATGCGGGTGACATCCAGCATGGTGTTGACCACTTCGTGCATCCGCTCAGAGCCTTTGATGATTCCCTCCATGACCTCTTTCAGCGCGGCATTTTCCTGCAATTCAGGGAAGGAACCCAGCACATTGACATAGCCCTTGACGATGGTCAGCGGGGTGCGTAGTTCATGTGCGGCAACCTGAATGAATTCCATTTTGTTGCGGTCCAACTGACGCAGGACCTTGTTATTCTTTTGAAGGTCGCGAATTGCCATTTGGTCGTTCTCAAGAATACGGTCCAGTGTGGTGCGGATGATGTTGATCGCCATGCTGGGACTGCGGCTGAGCATGGTCTCGAAATCCTTTTTCCCCATTTCCAGTACGGTGAGTTCGGTGGTGGCGCGCACAGTGGCGGAGCGCGGCGAATTTTGGATCAACGCCATTTCGCCCACCAGGTCACCTTTGCCAGCGATGCGCAGGACGCGCTCGCCTTCCTCTTCGCTGATCTGTTTGGTGATGACCGCATTGCCATCCGCGATGATGTAGAAGATCTCCTCGAAGGCGCCCTCACGGCAGAGGATATGGTCGGCTGGATAGGTGCAAAGCCGTGTCAGCGTTGCCATCTCCCGCAGGTCATTTTCTGCGAGGCCCTTGAATGCAAGGCTCAGCAGGGATGCTTTGTCGAAGTTGAGGGGCTCAGTCATTGGAGTAAGTATAACCTTGGCGGGTGTCCCTGACTATTGCTATTCGATTGAAATCTTGCATGTGGATTCTACTTAATTTTTTGCAGACGGCTTTCTTTATAATTCTTTTCACAGATCTGCTGGCACCCTCGATGACATGGACAGGACCAATCAAAACTGCCGAAACCAAGTTGGCTTCGGCAGTTTTGACATTTCCACAGTGCGTTTATTCGCTTGGTACGATGAAGACCATGGCAAGATATATCAGGATGCCTGGGACACCACCGGGGATCAAAGCGACGAGAAAGGCGAGGCGGAACCAGAAGGTGCTCACCCCGAAAAATTCAGCCAATCCGCCGCACACCCCGGCGACCACGCGATTGCTGCGGGAACGTCGTAAAGCTTGTCTTTGAGTAGTCATTTGAACCTCCAAATTCATTTGATGTTAAAGGGATATACGCGCGTTTTTGAATTTGGATGCATCGATTCCACGCCTGCGGAT
>NZ_JADJKT010000045.1:0-17104 GCF_016705895.1 Candidatus Villigracilis affinis
CCGCCACAGCCGAAAACAGGGCGGCGGTAAAGAGCCAACGATTGTAAACGGATTGGAAACGCGGACAGAATGACAGATTGTGTATTCATTGTTAACTCCTTTTGTTGAATAAAAGATCGAATTTCAACCAAGAAAAAGTATCTCAATAATTTTATGCAGTTATATGCTTCTCTTTATATCCCAACAGCCTCAGCGCATTCGCTACAACCACCAGCGTACTGCCTTCATGAAAGATAATGGCAATCCCAATGCTCACAATTCCTGTCAGTGAAGTGATGACAAGCAAGGCGATCACGCCGAGCGAGATGAAAAGATTTTGGATAATAATGGCGCGAGTAGCGCGTCCAAGACCAACGGCGAAGGGTAACTTGCTCAAATCATCGCCCATCAAGGCAACATCAGCGGTTTTCGAGAGCGACATCCGTGCCTGCGCCACCCATTGCAATACCCACGGTTGCATTTGCCAAAGCGGGTGCGTCATTCACGCCATCGCCAATCATCGCAACCTGACCATATTCCTTTACCAAATCGCGAATAACGATCAATTTGTCTTCGGGCATGAGGTCAGCGCGGTAGTCGGTGAGACCCACTTGCGCGGCAATGGCAGAGAGCGGAACGGACGTTATCGCCCGTCAGCATAATGGTATGTTCCACGCCAATTTTCTTCAAGGCTTTCATTGTGGACGCGGCTTCCTGGCGCAATGTGTCTGCAAGAGCAATCAAGCCAATTGCTTTTTTATTTTCTGCGACCCAAAACAATGTCTTGCCCGTTTGTTGTAGCGATTGCGCTTTTTGTATTGCATCAGCGGCAAGTGTCACGCCCGCTTCGTCCATCAACTTTTGATTGCCAACCCAAATCGTCGTGCCATTCGTAACAGCGCGCAAGCCGCGTCCCGTCAGCGACTCGACTTCGTCCATAACGGAAACAGGCACACCCTGAGTCTGAGCGGCGCGCACAACGGCTTGAGCAAGCGGATGTGCAGATCGTGATTCCGCTCCTGCCGCGAGGGATAGTAAATCCGTTTCTTTCCACCCCGACGATTGAAACGTCACGATGTCAGTTACCTCAGGTTTACCGTGTGTGACCGTGCCAGTTTTATCGAATGCAATGGCTTTGAGGCGACCGAGGTTTTCGAGATGCATGCCGCCTTTTACCAAGACGCCATTACGCGCAGCTTGAGCGACGCCCGCAAGAATGGAAGCAGGCGTGCCAAGCGCGAGGGCGCAAGGCGATGCGGCGACAAGCAGAGTCATTGCGCGCAGAAAAGATTCACGGAATGGAAAACCAAACAGGGGCGGCAGGATGATGATAAACACAGTGACAATCAACACGGCGGGGACAAAGATGCGCTCGAATTTTTCAACCGTTTGTTGCGTGGGCGATTTCTGCGCCTGTGCTTCTTCCACCATTTTCATCACGCGCGACAATGTTGAATCTTTGGCAAGGCGGGTAACTTTTACTTCGAGCGCGCCTTCGCCGTTGACCGTGCTGGCAAAGACCTGATCGCCAGGAACTTTATCAACGGGCATGGATTCACCTGTGACGGATGCCTGATCTACGCCAGAGTTTCCATTTGATATGACACCGTCCACAGGGATGCGCACACCAGGGCGGACAATGACAAGGTCATCGAGTTGCAAAGATTCAACGGGCAGTTCCTGCTCTTTCCCATCGCGGCGGACGAGAGCAACTTTTGGCGCAAGGTCTGCCAGAGCACGAACCGCCGCGCGGGCACGATCAAGAGCGCGTTCCTCCAGCGCATGACCGAGGCTGAAAAGGAATAGAAGCAATGCGCCTTCGGCAAATTCACCGAGCGCCGCCGCGCCGAGCGCCGCCATAACCATCAGCAGGTCGGTATCGAAGTGCTTCTCTTTAATCGCGTGCCAGGCATGTTGCGAAATATCCCAACCGCCGAAGATGTATGCGGTGATGTAGAGAGTCGTGGCAATCGCTACTGGTAAACCGAAAAAGGTCTCACCGAGCCAGCCAATGAGCAGGAGTAATCCCGCGATGAGGCTGAACACGATTTCGCGGTTTTCCTTATACCAGCTTCGCAATCCTTCCACAGGGATTTCATATCCAAGCGAGCGCACGCGTTTTTCAATGGAAGCACGGTTGATCTTTTTGATTATCATATTCGATCCACATTTTTTCAGCAGGGTAGTTGACATTGACGGATAGCACGCCATCCATCCGCCCGAGACTATGTTCTATAACCCTCGCGCAATCGGAACAGTCCATGCCTTCGATGGGAACTGATTCATGATGAAAGCGGTTGATGATCTGCGCGCCCGCGCGTTCGGCGAGGCGTTTAACATCCGAGAGAGTTAACAAATTGGGATCGTAATGCAGACACAGGTCAACGGGGGATTTTTCCCGTTCGAGGTGGGCGCGCAGAATCCCTTTTTGATTCTGGAATGAGGCTTCGAGGCGATTGAGGCATTCGTCCTGCTCATCCTTCACATCAGGCAAAAGCAGGGGTATTTCCAATTCAATTGTTTTTTCCATAAGACAGGTCCTTATCAAATATCAGGTACGGGGAATGGTTAATAGCCCTCGCCTTGAACAGGCGGGGCAACAGACAGAAAGGTCGAAACTACATTGTAGGCGGGTGGGAAATATTTTCGCGCAAGCACCAGGGGATCGTCTGATCTGGCGTCGGCAGAAGGGAAACATTGGGTTTGTTTTGTGAGGGTTTGGGTTGTTCTGGCAGAAGGATCCCTGCATGAATGACACAGACAGACTCACTGGAAGCGTGAGCCGTGATATTTGCTGTGTTCACCCAATGCCCTGCCATCCCGATCAGGATCAGGAGGAGCAGGAGTGTTAGAAAAGCTCGTTGAACAGTGTTCTTCATATCAACCATGCAGGACGTGGTCGAGACCACGTTTGAATAGTTCAATCACATGATCATCATCGAGGCAAACAAAGACGTTACGCCCCTGTTTGCGGGTGCGGATGAGACGCTTGTCGCGCAGTCCGCGCAACTGGTGTGAGACGGCAGACTTGGTCAACCCCAAACGCGCCACCAGGTCACCGACACCAACCTCCCCATCAAGCAAAGCGCTAATGATGAGAATGCGTGTCGGGTCACTCAATGCGTCGAACAGGTTGGCGAGATCGGATGCGATTTCGGGGGTGACCTTATCTTTTGCCATGATTAGATCCAGCGGCGCACGTTTATCTGGTATTTGCGATAGTCCTCGCCGTATTTCTCTACGAGGAAATTCTCTTCCAGCCGCACCTGCACATGGATCAGGACGAAACCAAGCGCGGTAACGGTCAGGGTGGCGGCGGTGGGCAGGATCAACAACAGTCCAACCAACATGACCATCATGCCCAGGAAGATGGGATTGCGTGAGACACCAAACAAACCGTGTTGGACGAGGGTGGATTCGCTTTTCTCATCGATGCCGATGCGCCACGAGTCGCCCATTTGGAGTTGGGCAACCAACACCCAGATCAAAGCCAGCACAAGCAATACGATCCCGATAATTATCAGCATGGAGGAATTCATCCATGTGATGGGAGACAGCCAGTGATAAAAGCCTTCAAGGAAGGAAAACACAAACACGATCAAAGCGGTGACAATCAGGGTCAGACGAAATAGTTTGCCGACAAAGTCATGAACCGTATCGTCATTTCCCAGTTTATAAGGGTTGATGCCTGTTCGCTTCCAGGCAATGTAAGAGCGCCAGAACATGGCGAGTCCGAAGAACAAGAGGAAGTAAATGGGGAGGAAGATTTTCAATAGGGGCGTCATAGGTATCTCAAATAGTTGAATGGTTGCTCAACTATTTGAGATTATATACCTACTATCGCAAACTCGTCAAGATGGCAATGTAAATCCAAATGTTGTCCCCCGAGGCGGCTGATTTTCCACCCACACTGTTCCACCATGCGCTTCCACCAATTGCTTGACGATGGTCAGCCCAATTCCCGAACCGCCGCTGATACGAGAACGAGATTTATCGGCGCGATAGAAGCGGTCGAACACAAAAGGCAGATCGGCAGGTGAAATCCCCTCGCCTGTGTCAGATACTGTGATAACCACTTGATGGGGTGTATCACTCTCGCAACTTATTGTTACCTGCCCACCTTCGGGAGTGTGACGTAGGGCATTACTCAACAGATTCCGTATGACTTGTGTTATCCGATCAGTATCCACCTCAACCTGGGGAAGATTGGAAGCAAACTCGAGATTCAATTCCACTTGGCTGGATTGCGCTTGTAGGTGGAAAGGTTCAACTGCATGAGTGGTCAGTTCAGCAATATTCGTCCTGACACGTTCCAGTTTCAATTGACCCGACTCAGCCAACGAGAGCAAGCGCAAGTCTGCGACGAGACGTGTCAACAATGCGGCTTCATCACGAATGGTAGCAATTTCCTGCGGACTGGTTGGCAGGACGCCATCCAGCATGGCTTCGAGATTGCCTTGAATGACGGTAAGCGGAGTTCGCAATTCATGGGCAACATCCGCGATCATGTTTCGGCGCAATTCTTCGTGTTTTGCAAGCGAGTCTGCCATCTGGTTGAATGTAGTTGCCAGTGTTCCGATCTCATCTTGTGATTGAGTGGTGATGCGTTGTTTCAAGTCTCCAGAGGCGATTTTTTGAGCAGCGGTGGTCAACTTCTGAATAGGGGAAACAATTTGAAAGAATAAGATTGAGCCGAGTAACAAAGCTACAATAGCAGCTATGCCTCCGGCCAACCAGGTGGAATGATTAACCGACGAGACAAAATCTCCCGCCGCGCCAGGCATATTCGATCCCGCATTTAATGGCAGGAGTGTCCCCACCTGCTGATTCCCAACCAGGATCGGTACACCAACTGCAAGGTCAGTTGAAGCGACGGTTTTCCCTACATCCTGCGCGGTATTATCAGCAATGATCATCCCCTGTGCATCGGCAAGCAGGAGGCGTATTCCCATCATGCTCCAGAGGTTGGAAGCGTTGCCCATGCCCATGCTATCTTCATCCTGCCACATGCCCCAGTTTCCATTATCCATCATCCCCATGCCATCGCCCATCATGGAACCACCCCAGGGGTTATTGAGCAGACTTTCCACACCCTGCCAGTTTCCCTGCCGGCTGTAATACTGGGCAAGAGTTGGTGCAAGTTGTTGCGCGAACACCTTTCCATTTTGATCAATGTACTGGCTGAATTGAGTTCTGGTTGAACGGCTGACCAGGTAGGTATCAATGCCACCGCCGATCAATACGATCACCAGAAAAGCGCCCATTAACTTAAGCCACAGGCTACGAATCATGTCGGAACTCCGCAGAGAAACGATATCCCACACCGAAGACGGTTTCGATGAAGCGCGGCGCGCGAGCGTCATCGCCCAGTTTGGCGCGCAGATTTTTGATGTGTTGATCGATCACCCGCTCATAACCTTCATAGGCTCCACCCTGCGCGACTTCCACAAGTTGTAGTCTTGTGAATGCCTGACCTGGATGGTGCATGAGTGCAGTGAGGATGTCGAACTCAGTGGGAGTCAGTTCAAGAAGTTGATCGGCTTGAGTTGCAGTATGCGCTTCGAGATCCAGAAGAAGCGTATCAGCACGTAGAATGGGAGGCGGCTGTACCTGTCCATGACTTCGACGTAGCACCACACGCACACGCGCTGTCACCTCGCGCGGGCTGAACGGCTTGGTGACATAGTCATCTGCGCCAAGTTCCAAACCGATCAATTTGTCGCTCTCTTCACTGCGGGCGGTGAGCATGATGATGGGCGTATCCCCTTCGCGGCGGATCTGCCGGCAAATCTCCCAGCCATCCAGGTGCGGTAAATGTAAGTCAAGAATAACAAGATCAGGCTTTTCATGCCGAAAGGCAGGCATTGCCAGAGCGCCATCAGCGATGATGATGACCTGGTAGCCAGCCTGTTCGAGATACAGACGCAGGGTGCGCGTGATATGCGCTTCATCCTCTACAACTAAGATTTTGTCTGCCAAGATCGATCTCCTGTTAATCGCGCCTGACTGGGAAGATCATGCCTGTCGTTGCGTCATAGTGCGAACGATCCAGAAAATGCCGCCGATGATGAGAGCGAGAACGCCCAACGGAATGAGCCACATGAACAGCATCCCGACGAATCCGAAGGGCATCATGCCCCAGCCACCCATCATTGGCATGCCACGATAACCGCCCATCATATTTCCATAGCCATTGGCACAACCATACCCAAAGGCGAAGTTGTTTCCTCCGAAAGGCAGGAACATGCCGCCGAACAGTCCAAGAACGAAGAGGGCGATTGCGCCAATTACGATCCAGAGTGCAATGTTTTTCATTTTATCATCTCCTTAATTTGAGCAGTTAGTTATTTGGAGCGCCCAAGGCAATCCAATCCAGAATGGTTTGGATTTCTATTGAAGTAAGCGGGGAGCTCCGGAAAGGCATGTAACCGCTGTACACGTAGTAAGCAAGGCGGCTGTTATCTACATCGGAAGGAATAATAACTGCGCCGTTGACGCCGCCTTTCAGAACGTTCTCATAGGTATCGAGGAATAAACCGTTTGTCCCGCCATGACAAGCAACACAACGCGCAGCAAAGATCGGCTGAACATCATTATTGAATGAAACAGATGAGGTCGGAGTAGGATAAGTTGGCAAACTGTTATTGGGCGTAATCGGTGTGACACTCCAATTAGGATCATTCTGCCAGTCTCGCATCATTCCACCAGGCATTCCATAGCCATTCATCATGCCGTTGTGCATTCCGTTCCAGCCTTGTTGACCCTGAGGCACGTAATTGGGTTGCATCATCCAGCCGTGTTCCCATTCTCCTTGAGGACCCACACCTGCACTTGCATCAGGTGCAAGTGTCATCCATCCACCTCGTCCCCACTGTCCCTGCGGTGGAATGGAAAGTGGCGTTGTTTGCGGAATGAGCGTTTTCTGTATCTGCAATGGAGCTACCGTCGGCTGAAATTGCTGTTGAGGAACCACAGTGGGTTGGGCAAATTGTTGAACGGGGATATTGGTAGTTCGGGTCTGTGTGATGACTGTCCCAGCCACAAATCCGCCCACCAGCAATACGCCCGCTGCTACCAGTCCGAGAATGATCTTTATAACTTTCATGAGCCATCTCCTATTTGTGAAGTTATACACAGGATACCCACCAGATATATAGAAGTTGTGTAGAAAAAGTAAAAGTCTGATATATGCCTTGACAATTCATCTTGATTGAGTAAAATATCATTACATACTGATACGATGATATGAGGAAATATGCTAATCACTTCCACCACCTCCAGCATTGACCTGCAAGCCAAACTGTTTCGCGGTTTTGCCGACCCCTCGCGCTTGGGAATCCTGGATGCGTTGCGTAATGGACCGTTAACCGTAAGCGAAATCGTCGAGGCTACCAGTCTCTCTCAGCCTAATGTTTCAAATCACCTAGGTTGTTTGCGTGATTGTGGATTAGTAGCGGCTGAACAGCAGGGACGATATGTCACCTACCACTTGAGCGATGACCGAGTAGGAGAACTAATTGCGCTTGCCGAGTCGCTGCTCGCCGATGTCGCGCGCGGTGTCTATGAATGCACACGTTACAACATAAAGGTTTCTAAAAATGGCTAACACACAAACTCTCGAAATCCCCATCTCAGGCATGGACTGCGCCGAATGCACCCAGCACGTCCAACATGCCATCGAAAAACTGCCTGGCGTGCAATCCGTGAATGTCTTCCTCGGAACGGAAAAGGCAGTGGTGAAACTCGATCCTGCCCAAGTGGATATCCCCATGATCCGCTCCGCTGTTCAGGGTGCAGGATATAACGTGCCCGCTTCAGACGCCCCGAAAGCTGATCCC
Source organism: Candidatus Villigracilis affinis (assembly GCF_016705895.1). Lineage (NCBI taxonomy): Bacteria > Bacillati > Chloroflexota > Anaerolineae > Anaerolineales > Candidatus Villigracilaceae > Candidatus Villigracilis > Candidatus Villigracilis affinis. The sequence continues at coordinate 7,818 of NZ_JADJKT010000045.1, forward strand.
GTTTCAATGGGCGATTTCAACCGAAAACTGACCGTCATGCTCGTTAGCGTGTTCGCCATTATTCTCAGCGTGGTCATCTTTGGTGAAGTCCTCGGATTGTTCGACTTCCTGAATGAACGCGTCCCCTTCCTGTTTGGTCTGGTACTGGTGATTGCAGGCGGCTATCCCGTCTTCATGAATGTCATCCGCGCCACGCTCAAACGCCAGATTATCTCCCACACCTTGATGACCCTCGGTGTCATTGCCGCACTGGTTGTGGGTCAATGGGTCACGGCGGCATTGGTTGTGGTTTTCATGCGTATCGGCGATTATGTAGAGAACTTCACCACTGAAAGCGCCCGACGCGCAGTCAAGGAATTGACTGCACTCACCCCACAAACTGCCCGCGTGGAACGCGATGCTAAAGAAGCAGAAATCCCTGTCAGCGAAGTAAAAGTTGGTGAGACCATTATCGTGCGTCCTGGTGAAAAGATCGCTGTGGATGGTGAAGTGATCAGCGGACAGGCAACCATAGATCAATCTGCAATCACAGGCGAGTCCATGCCCATCGAAGCTGCAAATGGAACGCACGTCTATGCCGCGACCATCGCCAAATTGGGTAGTCTGCGTATCCGCGCCGAACGAATTGGATCGGATACAACCTTCGGGCGTGTGGTCAAAATGGTGGAGGAAGCGGAAGCGCATCGCGCCGATGTGCAGCGACTCGCTGATAAATTCAGCGCCTGGTATCTGCCAGTGGTCGCGGTTATTGCCATGTTGACATTTATTTTCACCCGCAATCCCTTATCGACAGCTGCTGTTTTATTAGTTGCCTGTTCGTGTTCTTTTGCCCTGGCAACACCCGTTGCCATGCTTGCCTCGGTCGGTGCAAGTGCAAAACGCGGATTGCTCATCAAAGGCGGAAAATATCTTGAATTGCTCGCACGTGCCGATGTATTGCTAGTGGATAAAACAGGCACACTCACTCTAGGTCAGCCGCAGGTAACAGATGTTGTTCCATTGAATGGACTTTCTCGAACTGAAATCTTATCGCTTGCCGCATCTGTTGAACGCTATTCTGAACACCCATTAGCGGAAGCCGTGCGTACCCTTGCCCGCAACGAAAATATCGCCTTGGTGGAACCGCAGAATTTCGAATCCGTACCTGGGCATGGTGTGCGCGCAGTGATTGACTCGCGCCGTGTTGCTGTGGGTAATCGCCGCTTGATTCCTTCCGCAGAATCGTTAACCATTACCAGTGAACTTGAAGCACAGGGCAAAACTCTTCTCTTCATGGAAAGGGATAACGAACTTGTGGGCGTGTTCGCCGCCGCTGACACACTGCGCTCAGAAGTTCCCGCTGCGCTGAAAGAGGTGCGTTCCTTGGGCATTCGTCATATCGAGTTGCTTACAGGTGATAATGAAAGAACTGCATCAGCCTTGGCGGAAAAACTGGGCGTTTCCTACCGCGCCAACCTACTACCCGAAAACAAGATTGACATTGTGAAGGAATATCAGGCGAAGGGACATGTGGTTGTGATGGTCGGCGACGGTGTGAACGACGCGCCCGCGCTGGCTCAGGCGGATGTTGGCATTGCAATGGGCGCGGCAGGCACAGATGTTGCCATCGAAGCGGCTCACATCGCCCTCATGCGCGAAGATTGGAATTTGGTTCCGGATGTTTTGAAGATCGCCCAACGGACCATGCGTGTTGTGAAAACAAACCTGTTGTTTACGACCGCCTATAACATCATCGGGCTGACTCTTGCCGCATTTGGCTTCCTACCACCTGTCCTCGCCGCTGCTGCGCAGTCGCTTCCCGATATCGGCATCATGGGAAATTCAGCGAGACTACTGAAACACAAGTCCTGAAGAAAACCTATAAAAATGACCCTGCATTCGCGGGGTCATTTTTATAATACCTAATCAGTGAGCCTCAGTTGTCTACTATAAGGCAATCGTGATGCCAAGGTTTCAAACGCCTGAAAGGTTTCAAGCGCATCCACTTCTGCAGGACTTTCTTTCAATTCAAGGTGAATAGAGTGCTTGTTGTCAAGAACAAGCGTTGGTGTACCGAAAACTTTCCATTGTTCAACAGCTTGCATGTGACTGTGCTTTGCGGCTTGTGCAAGTTGTGGGTCATGCCAGTCCGCTTGAAAACGATCCATATCCAGTCCCGCTTGTTCAGTTACAGCAATTAGAGTGGATTCTTCCCCCAACTCTAGAAACTGCTCATGCACAGCGCCTTCGAGCGCCTCATGAAAACGCAGGAAAGCCTCAGCACCCTGCCGGCGAGCCGCTTCCGCAGCGATAAAGCCTCGCAACTCTGAGTTGGCTGTAGACCACGGTTGGTTCCAATATTCATTCGGGTCATCCATCTGAATCGCAAAAGGACGCCACGTAATATCCAGAGGTTGCCCATTTTTCTTCACTGCATTCAGCCAGGTATAGACCAGATAACTTTCTCGGCAGGCATAACTATAGTAAATATCGATTTGCATACGAGCATCAGTTCCCTGCCTGGTCAGGCGAAGTTCGTTTAAGCACGCCGCTCAATAATGGCAGCGGGGTTTGAGACACCACTTCATCCAGATGCGCATCTCCACCCGTTTGGATCAACTGCTTGAGCGCGGTTTTGTCCTCGATACTTTCGAACAGCGTTGTTTGCAAAATCTCTTTGACTCCCTCGCCGCCTGTCAGCCGCAGCCAGAGCGGTCCGCTGTTCGGTTCAACTTCCAGTCCAAAGTTGAAGAAGGGACAACATAGCCGTTCGTTCTCGATGAATCTGGCAATCGCCATAAACCTGCCCGGTTCATTTACAAAGCGGATGGCAAAGCCGTTCGATAATTCCTGAACTTCCTGCGCCAGCGTGAACAATTGCGGAGCGGTGATGACATGCTCTTCACGCACGTCGGCGGGAATGGCTGTCAGGTCACAGGCTAAAGGTGGTCTCTCATTCAAATCAGTAACCATTTCTAAATCTCCTCTGAAGCGCGTATCTTGTTCATTGATTGAACGCTGGTTTTGCGTCTGGTTTCGTTCTTTTGTCCCAGCCAACGAAAGCCTAAAACCAAACTCACTATGGAAAGCAGGGTCAGTCCACCGTACACCCAGCCAATATAGGCTGACAGCCAGGCGGCGATAGGTGTCCCTGCCAACAGAACGATGGCAATCGGTATGATGATCGGCGTGCAACAAGGACTGGCAATACAGGCAATGCCAAACATTACGGCACTGCGAATTTTCTTCCACATATTTATCTCCTGATTTTGGCTTTTGTTTATGGGTGGTACGGATATAAGAATTGGCTCACTACTCTTTGGCTCGGAGGAACAACTGCATGATCCTGGAACGCAAACGGCTGTTCCATCTTCAGTAACACTTCCACAATGGTCTGTCATTAGGCTTTCTCCTCGCGTTGAATGGTGACCTGCCCACTTTGCAAATCGGTGGTAATGATATAGCACAGGCAATCGTCATCGCACTTTTTATCAGGGGGTAAACCTTCCCCGTCAGCACGCACACGGCTGAGGTTGTCGCGTAAAGCCAGCAGGTCAGCGATGCGGCGGTCAAGCTCGGCAATGCGTCCGTCAATGGAATCCAGCACTCGTTTGCAAGGCAGGGTTCCTTCGTCGCGCGCCGAAAGGAACTCTGCAATATCTGTGAGGCTGAAATCGAGACTGCGAGCACTGACGATGAACCGCAGACGCTCAACGGTATCAGGTGGATATTGACGGTAATTATTCTCCGCTCTTGGTGGGTCTGGTAGCAACCCGATGGATTCATAATAGCGGATGGTCTTGGCGGATACGCCGCTTGCTTGTGCGAGTTCGTGAATGAACATGGTCATGGCTCCTACTTTACACCTTCCAGTAACTGGAATGTCAAGACCCAGTTTTTGGAAATGTAAACCGCTATGAAAAAGTATCGTACTTTTGATTGAGATTTACTGATCAGTGTCTCGGCCAGTACATGATGATCAACACGCCGATCAATGCAATAGTGCCGCCGAGCAAGTCCAGTTTGTCGGGAGCTTTATGATCGATCCCCCAGCCCCACAGAATGGATAACACAATAAAAATGCCGCCATATGCCGCATAAACCCGCCCAAAGTTGGCAGGTTGTAAAGTTGGAATAATTCCGTACAGCACCAATATGACCGCACCCAATACAGCATACCAAATACTTTTTCCCTCTCGTATCCATAACCAGATCAAATACCCGCCTCCAATCTCAAAAAGACCCGCAAGAACAAAATAAAAAATCGACTTTGTAATTTCCATTTACAGATTCTACTTGGTTTTAAAATCCGTGCCATTCCTTTAAATGATTCTTATTGCCGTCATGTCTTCTCCATTATGCACACTGACAAGATGGCTACTCCGGTAGTGGTTTATTTTCAGAGCCATTAAGAACCAATGATTCTCCTAGCGACACGAAACAACCTCCCCATAATCTGAATCTATATGATATCGGCTGGCAGTTCAACTGTCAGCCGATTTTCATTTCAAAAAGGAGATTCCATGTTTACTTTGTTCAAACGTTTTATCCGCGAAGACGACGGTCAGGACTTTGCCGAATACGCCCTGATCCTGGGCGCCATTGGCGTGGTCGCGATTGCCGTGATCGCCCGCTATCGCAATGAACTGATCGCCGCCTTCGAAGCCGGCATCGAAGCCCTGCGCATGGCGCGAGGCGGATAGAGATGTTCCGGGGCAGACGATGGCAGAGTTCGCCCTGGTCATGCCGATTCTGATTCTGCTTATGTTCGGCATGACCTTTGCCGCGTTCTATGCCTTCCGATCCGCTGCCACAGACTGGGGCGTGTTCATCACGGGTGTTGCTTCCGGCTCATACAACACACCCGCCACCGAGCACGCCCGTGACAATGTTTTATGGCCCGACCTGGCAGACCGCATCAATGCCGGGCAGACCGGTCCGCGTCAGGTGCGTTCGCTGATCAGCGTGGAAGACTCGCGCAATTGGATCTTTGGCATCCGCCTGATCGAAGCGCAACGTGCAGAAACCAATTTTCGTCTATGGCGGTTCTATCCCGGTCCACCCCCTGCCGGAGGGTTCGAATGAGAGCCCGTCATCAAATAGGCGAACGCGGTCAGGCCCTGGCAGAGACAGCCTTATTCGCAATGCTGGCAGTCATCATGGCATTTGGTCTGCTGGCATGGATCCCGACGCATCGCGCCCGCACCGCCGCGACTGCCGCGCTGCTATGCCTGTTCACAGTTCCTGTCACAATCGCCTGATCCGGCACGCGCCAGAAACAATGCCGTGAATGTCGCCTGGCAAACTCTGAACGCGGATTGGTCCGCCACGGCGGGAGTGGAATATCGGGTGCAGATCTCACCTCCCAGCGGACCGGGAGAGCCGGGTCAGTGCCTGGTCTCATTTCAAGCGCCAACCTTGTTCAATGGTCTGTTGGGCTTGAGTCAATCCGGATGGAACAGCGAGTGGTTCATCTCGCGGTCGGAGACCTGGAAAGCAAAATGGCGATGAAGGTCAAACTCAAAGAGCGCGGACAATCTGTTGCCTTGTTCGCCATCCTGATGCCCATCATGTCACTCTTTCTACTGGGCATCCTCGATTACATGGTGACCAACGCGCGTGTGATGGAGACCGTGGCAACTGCCGACCTTGCCGCTCATGCCGGCGCACAGGAGATCACAGTCTTGCCCGATGGAACCATCACCGCCACCTCTGCTGGCAACGGGATCGCCGCTACTTACTTCAATTCACAGCGACCGGGGTCCGCGCACCTTACCTCGGTCTCCTGTGGACGACATCAAGGGCGCCCTGCCTGTTATGTAACCGCGCAAGTTCAATCTGCGGGGTACTTGTTCCCCGCCCGCTGGGTGACCGTGCGCGCCATTGGATATCTGGCGCATGGCGTGACCCGCGAAGATCAATAATTTTTTTGGAGAAGAATGAAATCCCTTTGGAAAACAATCCTGGATGGATTGACCTATAAAGACCTTGCCGGGAAACGGCAACCCCGCACTTTACACCGTTGTCACCAGGCTGATCCTGCTCCTGCTTTTTATGGCTGGAGGGATGGCAGGATTGAATCGGTATCTGTTGATGAGCCGTGTACAGGCCACTCCGGAAGCAGTCGCCTTCCCGACACAGACGATGGAGCCGATGGCAACGGAAACCATTGTGACCAGCCCATCGGGAGCTGTGGATTCGTTTGGCTGTCCAACAGATTCGTCGGAGTGGTCCTTCACGCCGACCATGATCAGCGAGAATTACCAAATCATCCAGCCAGCTTGTGTATATCAAGGCTTGGAGAAAACCATTGCATGGGCGTTGGCAATCCGTGAAGGCTACAGCCGCGCCGAAGCCACTGAACTGCTTGGGTTCACAGAAATGCCCATGCGACAGATGGAAACCGTCACCCTTCCCAAGGAAGCAAATGATCTTGTGGATGTGCCGGTTAGTTTCATCCCACCCAATCCCGATTTCAAGGAATGGCGTCTGAATGCCAATGGCAAAGCGGCGGTAGCATATGGACTGCGCGGCTGTTTCGAGACATCCTCTGTGAAAGGCAATCGCGTCGAGATCTGGGGCGGTGAATATCCGGTAATCTGTCTGGTGGTGGAGGATGCCGAGAACACGCACATCCTCTATGCGTTGAATGATCACATCTACATCGACCGCACGCCGATCCGTTCGTTCCTGCTCTTTGGGTATCTGGGTGATGGGCAGTGGGTCTGGCTGGGAACACAGACGGAACCCAAGTTGGAAATTACCGATGCAAAGGAAAATGCCAGCGACCGTCTAACCGTGGCAACCCTATACGACTCCCAGCCCTGGGATGCGAAGTGGCTGAGCACAACCTATCATCTTGACATGCAAACGCTGCCGGAAAACTGGCAGTCCTTCACGGATGAAAACGAGAAGCAGTACATCCTTTCCGTGTTATCGGGAGCGCGCCATGAAACGCGCCAGTCTATTTCTTCTGCTGATCGTCCTGATCTCCGTTCAACCTTTATCCGTCCTGGCACAGTCTGCCCCATCCTGTTCCTTTCAACCGGATGGAAGCATCATTTGCACAACAGGTGGAGGAAATGAAGGAGGCGGAGAGGAAGGCGGTGGAAATAACAATAACAACAATGGCGGTGGCGCTTGCACACCCGGCAATCATCTGGCATTCCAGGTCGTTGAATATTATTCGGAAAGCAGTTCCTGGCCAATACCACACCGCCACAGCATCGCTGTACATCTTTCTCTGTGGCGGCTGACGGTATTACCTGAGCCAACAACGGCTGGAACGTAAGTGCGCGTGTGACGTTTCCCGAGATCTATCTGGATGTGCGCCCCTATCCTGCGACTCTTGTTCGCTGGCTACCGTTGTCCGAATGGCGGTATGCCTGAATCCTCCGGATCAGGTGGCGTGAACTATATTCCCAATGGCGGCGGATCGCCCAGTCATCCACAGGTGGGCGACTGGCAAAATCTACGCCTGACCCTTACCTTGCGACCGGCGGGTCCCATGTTTGTGACCCTGCCACTGATTGGCGACCTGATGTTAGCCAACGGCGCAAGCCAAACCATTCAATGGGAAGTGCCTTCCCATCCGGCGTGGAGCGACCACCCTCGCAGGCAGTGTCAGTGGACTGGATGAACTCCCCGGAGATATGCCCTTGTTCGTCGGCAACGGACGCGCTCCGTACAAGTTGTTCTGGGAGTTGCGTTATCAGGAGTATGAAGCCATCGAGGGCTGTCTTGCCGGTCCGAATGGCAACGGAAATTACAACTGCGGCGGCGGAACCGGACATCGCGGCATCACTGGTTATGAATGGAAAACTCATTCCAGCGGAGGCGAGATTCCCCCATCTGCTGTGGCAAATCTACCTGCCGCGAGAATGGCGGATATCAACAATGATGGCACGCCTGATGCCTATTGGGATACCAATCTGACCCTGCAACGCATGGATGATGCAGGCAGTATCAGCAATCCCCAATACCAGCGTTCCTGGAATTGGGGCGGGATCATCTATTGGGCGGTGCGTGAAGGACAGGGACAGATCGGCTGGCCGGGGCAATAACCGTTCATAGTAAGCGTTCCGACACAAGCAAAGGCTTGCCTAGATCAAGCACCGTTTGAATTGCCCGATCCAGGAGCCTGCAATAGCGCTTTGTATCCAGCCTTCCGGAGTCCAATGCCTCATCCAGTTCCCAGGCATGGACTCGCAGAAATGCTCTGGGCAAACAGGAATTCCAGCGATGACGGAGCAAACTGCCTGCCCTGTGCCTGTAGCTGCAAGGCGGCACGTGCAGCTGGAGATGGGGTCGTGTATGCCTCAATCGCCCGACTTAACCTTTGGCGGATGACCAATTCTTCCAATGGAACACGTCCGATTCTGAGGTACCTGTTTTGCACATCCACCAACGCCATAACATCCGAATGCGGTCGGCGAATTCATGCGGGGTATTCGCACCTGCCAGAACTTCCAGCGCCTTCATGAAGATTGAATCTTTCTCACCCACACGGGTTGTATCCCTTCTGCACACTCGATGCCACGATATTTGAGTGCGCCATCTTGAAGCACCAAAGTATTGGTTGGGCACTGAGACACGTGCATCCCGTTTGGAAGCCGGAAAGCAACCCACTGAAAACTCCTTCCATGCAATGGGAATTGCCTGTTTTCTCTTCGATGGCATTCATAAGTGACGTAAATTCTGATGGCTTGTGAAATCCCTCCTGCTGGACAAACAAACAATCCCATACATAAAATCGTGAATCCCATATCCTCTGCCACCTCCGCGCCCAGCTTGTAACATCAACTCGCGGCCCATGGCGGTGACTGCTTCATGGGATTCGATTTTTCCGCAAAGCGGGCATTCTTGTATCCCAAGTACCCAAAGCACACCACAACCACTTCAGGCGCCGCAGCACGGGCGAGGATTCCAACTCTGCAATCGCGCGGGTCGAGATCGGAGAGGATGTCTCTTTAGCATTAGGCGTTTTTCCAACAGAGGTCGCAGGGTTTTTGGTATCAATCCCTCTGGCGCATTTTCCAGCCCCAACGGTTCTCGGAGAGATATTGTGTTCCTACCATGATTGCAGGATACATGGAAGAGAAATCGATCTGTGCCACATTACCGTGTAATCCAATGAGGGGTTGATAGATCGACGCCATATGAGCAACACGGGATCAATCCGGACAGCGTCTTTCGTCCCTTCAACCCTGCTGCTTTTGAACAGGAACCATGACTGCGTTGCATAACGCAGTCAGCATCTGCATTGCAGTGATGCCTGCGCCGGAGATTTACGCGCCATCTCCTGCACC